>JACQDU010000140.1 GCA_016200955.1 bacterium | reverse complement strand
TCTTCATAGGAGGCGGATTGTAGGGATGGTTCGACAGCGTGTAAAGAAGTCGATCGGTGCCAGGTGAACGCCGTGTGAGCCTGCGGCGCTCGAGGCCGACGGCGACCGCGGGACAATTGAAAATGACAAGTGACAAGTGACCAGCGACCAGTGAAAACAACGTCATGAGCGCGCTTCCGTCTCTCAGGCGTGGTGTGGTCCTTGGCGAGCAGAGCGGGCCCGAGGGCCGCCGTTTCTACGTCGAGGATCCTCTCCTCGGGTTCAAGAGCTCGCTCGACGAGGCGGCGTGGCGCGTCGCCCGCGTGCTCGACGGGAACCGGGACCGCGAAGGCGTGCTCGCGCTCCTCGCATCCGAGGGAGCGACGACGAGCGCCGAGCAGATCGACGGGCTCCTGCGCTTCCTCGACGCCTACTCTCTCCTCGAGAACGACCGCGCGCGGAAGCGGCTCGCGGCGGAGACGAGAGGCGAACCGCCGCTCAAGCTCCTCCCCGGAGCGAAGTACGCGTGCCAGGCGAGCGGCTTCTGCTGCCAGTCGAGCTACAGCTTCGGCCCCGTCGAGGACCACGTCCGCCTGCGCGTCTTGCAGGAAGACTGGTCGAGCGAGATCCCGGAGGTCCGGGAGCGCTTCGGCGGCGACCAGAAGAAGCTCTTCGTGCAGCAGGGGAAGCTCCACTTCCTGACGCCCGTCCAGGGCCGCTGCGTCTTCCTCTCTCCCGACAGGAAGTGCCTCATCCACAAGAAGCTCGGCTACGAGGCGAAGCCGCTCATCTGCCGCGTCTTCCCCTTCGTCTTCGTGGGAGCTCCGGACGGCGTCTACGTCTCGCTGCGCTTCGAGTGCCGCACGCTCCACTCGGGCCGCGTGATCGGCGTCCCGCTCGAGGAGCGCCAGGACGAGCTGCGCGGTTACGTGAAGGAGCGCGCCTCGAGCGGCGACGTGAGGCCGATCGTCCTCCTCGCGCCCGAGGTGCCGATCGGCTTCGAGGACTACTCGCGGATCGAGCGAGCGCTCCTCGCCTCGCTCGACCGGAAGGACCTCACCCCGGAGGAGCACCTGCTCGCGCTCCGCGACATCGCGTGCGGCGTCGCATCCGCGCTCCCGCGCCATCCGACCGAGGAGGAGACGGCGCGCGCCCTCGCCTCGCTCGACGCGAGCGCGCCGCGCCGGAGCGGCGACCGCGCCGCGTGCTTCCGCGGATTCCTCGACATCGCCGACGAGCTCACGCGCGGCGTCGCCCGGATCTACTCGAGGCTCGCGAAGATCGTGAAGCCCGCCGACTTCAACCGGATCATGCACGACGAGTTCCTGCTCGTCCTCCTCTCGGCCATGCGCCGCGGGGCCGATCGCGCGGGGGTCGAGCACCCCGCGCCTCCCGTGAAGAACCTCGAGCGCGTCGAGGCCGTCTCGCACGACACGAGCGACCCGCACGTCTCGGGGCTCTACGTCGACTGGTTCCGGAACGAGGTCTTCGGGAAGTACCTCACGCACGCTCACGGGCTCCTGCCGGCTCTCGGGAACCTCGCGTGCCGTTACGCTCTCGTGCGGTGGAACGCTAGGATCCGCGCGAACGGCCGCGGGGCCGAGCGCGTCTCGTCCGCGGACGTCATGGACAGCTTGATCCTCGTGAACCGGCTCTTCCACGTCGACTACTTGCTCGACCCGATCGCCAAGATGTCGCCGCGCTTCGTCCGGTTCTTCGAGAGCCTCGTCCTCGACTCCGGGCCGCCCTGATCTAAATGAACGGGCGCGATTCAGCACGGCCTCCCGTCCCGACCCGCGAGAGAACACAAAGGCGCAAAGGCGCGAAGGCGCAAAGAACGTCCTGAAGAAGAAGCTCGGCGTCGCCGGCCGAGCCCTTCGCATCTCCACGTCTTCGCGTCCCGACATCGCGCCGAGCGTTCATGGTCGCGAGTCGCAACCATGCTGAATTGCGCCCTGTGCGCCCTGTCATCTATAGAGCCGTGACCCGGCACCTAGCCGGCCTCAGGACCTGAAACGCACGACCTCTCCCGGCCGCCGCGCCGCGAAGCGCCCGAGATCGGAGGAGACGACGACCGCGATCACGGGATAGCCGCCCGTCGTCGGGTGATCGGGCCCGAGGACGATCGGCGTCCCGTCGAGCGTGACCTGGATCGCGCCGCGCACCATGGGAGTCGAGCCCGCCCGGTCCGCTCCGGTCCACGGGATCTTCGCTCCCTCGAGCCTCGTGCCGACGCGATCGCTCGAGGGCGAGACGCGGAAGTTCGAACCGAGGAGCGCGGCGCGCGCACTCTCGGGGAAGTCGTCGGGGCCGAGGATGACGCGCACCGGCTCACTCGAAGAAAGCATCGCGACATCGCCCTCGGAGGAGAGAGCGCGCGTCGCGTCACGCGAGCCGGCGGAGCCGAGCACGTCTCCCGCGCGCAGCATGCGGCCTTCGAGCCCGCCGAGGCGAGCCACGAGAAGGGTTCCTTTCCCTCCGAGGACGACGGGGACGTCGATGCCGCCCTCGAGCGCGACGTAGTGCACGGCGAGACCGGTCGCTCCGACTTCCAGGACCTCGCCTGCTCGAAGCGAGACCGCGCGACCGTCGAGAGCGACGCGAACGGCCTCGAGGGCGCGGAGGCGCGCGGGCCCGAGGGCGATCTCGACCGCCGCCGCACCGCCCTCGTTCCCGACCGCGCGGTTCGAGGCGGCGAGCGCCTCGGGGACGAGCGCTCCGCCGGGAGGCACGCCCTCGTGCAAGCGCCCGCGCCGGCCGAGGTCCTGGATCGTCGAGCCGACGGCGATCTGCTCGACCGCGAGCGCCGGATGGCTCACGCGAGTCGCGACGGACGCATCGCGAGAGACGGGATCGCGCCCTGGCTCGCTCGCTTGCTCGAAGCGAACGACGTCTCCCAGGGAGAGAGCGGCTCCTCGCTCGGCGTCGAAGGGAGAGAAACCGACGGCGGTCCCGAGGAGATGCCAGCCTCCGGGCGAGACGAACGGATACACGCCCGTGCGCCCCGCCGCGATCCCGATCGCTCCCGCGCTCACGCGAGCGCGCGGAGCGGGCCGCCGCGGAACCGCCGCGAGCACGGTATCGAGCGGCTCGCCGTCGTAGCGGGCGCGGATCACGTTGAGCCTGCGCTCGGATGCGACGAGAGAGCGCGCGTCCGCGATCGCGTCGCCGGCCTCGTCGGGAGGACGACCGGGCTCGAACCGGACGAGAGCGTGGCGGTCGGTCACGACGGCGTCCGTGACGCGCGGGAGCGCTCGCAGCGCGGCGAGGACCGAGGCGCGATCCGCTCCCGCGGGCAGATCGAAGCGCCAGGCCGCGTCTCCCACGGGGATCAAGGCGAGAGCCGCTCGAGCGCGCGGCGCACGGCGCGCGCGATCTCGACCGCGCCCGGCGTGTCCGCGTGCACGCAGAGCGTCTCGAACTTCCCCGTGCGCGCGAGCGCGAGAGCTTGCTCCGCCGCGCGCGCCGGCTCCGTCACGAGAGCGCCGCTCTCGGTCATCGGAGCGAGCGTGCCGTCCTCGAGGTAACGGCGGTCGGCGAAGCCCTCGCGCAGGTAAGCGTGGCCTCCTTCGCTCGCCGCCGCCCCGAGCGCGCCTTCCGGCGGCCCGACGATCGCGACGCGGCCGAGGGCTTCGCGCGCTCCCAGGACGAGCTCTCGCGCCACCGCGAGATCGCCCCGCGCGACGTGATAGAGCGCTCCGTGCGGCTTCACGTGAGACAGCTCGATCCCGCTCGAGCGAGCGACCTCGAGGAGAGCCCCGCACTGCTCTCTCGCGAGAGCGCGGACCTCTCCCGGAGCGAGTGCGATCGCGACGCGGCCGAAGCGCGCGCGGTCGGCGTAGGACGGGTGCGCTCCCACGATGGCTCCGCTCGCGCGCGCTCTCGTGCACGCGAGCCTCATGGAGTCCGCGGAGCCGGCATGGCCGCCGCACGCGACGTTGACGCGGTGAGCGAGAGCGTAGAGCTCCTCGGGCTCCGAGGGCATCTCGCCGAGATCGATGTTCAGCTCGAGCACGCGATCAGCGAGGGGGCGGCTCGCGCTCGACCGGCGGGACGTCGTAGCTCGGGGCGGGAGGCTTCTTCGGGATCGAGCGCGTCCCCGTCTGAGGAGGAGCCGCCCCGGGCTTCGGGATCGCTCCGGTCTTTCTCTGCGGCGGCGCTCCCGCGGGCGGGCGAGGGGCCGGTCCCGGCGTTCCCGGGGGGCCGTCCTTCGGCGGCGCGAGGGACTTCGTGACCGGCTTCGCCGCGCCGGGCACGGCCTGGGTGCGAGGCTTCGGCGGCGGCGGAGCCGGCGGCTTGTAGTCGGGGAAGGAGGCGTCGCTCGTCGGGTCGTTCTCCGCCTGGCAGTCCGTGCAGCCCTCGAAAAAACGCCGTCTCAGGTAGCTCGCCGGGATCCCGAAGAACCGCTTGTCGATGAAGACGATCAGGAAAGGGAGCGAGCCGTGGCCCTGGACCTTCCTGGGATTGAAGATCGAGACCTTCGGCGGGATCAGGTAATCCGAGGTGAGGAACGCCTTGTCGTCACCTCCGAGCGCGCTCGCCGCGACCTCGGTCAGGTTCTGCGGCTGGAGCTCCGGCGCCCACGCGAGCATCTCCTCGACGAACGCGCGATTCATGCGGAGGAGCGCCTTGTGCTTCCGGCACGCGAAGAACGGAGGGTGGTCGACGACGTGGCCGGCTACTTCGTAAGAGGGCATTCCCGCCTCGCGGGCTCATTGTAACCCTTCGACTTCGCGACTCGCCTGCGGCGAGCCCTGCGCTCAGGGCGATCGGCTCGACCGCCCTTCGACTTCGCTCATGGCGAGCTGAGCTTGCCCGCGACTCAGCGCGAGCCTTTCTCCGGCGCCGCGAACCTCGCGTCGGGGAAGCCGTCGTGGTCCTTGTCCTCGAGCCATTTCAGGTGAGCGCCGTAGGCTTCCTCGACGTTCGTGAGCGCGAACGACTTGACCCGGACGCCGTCGGGGTTCGTGACCTCGCCCTCGATCTTCCCGGGGACGCGGAAGAGCCACTCGGGGTTCAGGCGCTCGATCCCCGTGTCCATGCCGCCGACCATGAAGTGCTCGGAGATCTTTTCGTCGCCGTCCACGTCGCACGGGAGGTCGTCCACCGAGTAGAGCACGAGCCCTCTCAGGAACTCGATGAGCGCGCTCCGGTCGTCCTCGGAGAGGGCCTCGTAGGCTCTCCCTTCCTTCTCGGACTCGCCTCCGTGCCGGCGGATCACGTCGTCGAGCTCGAGGCTCGCTCCGTCGTGCCCGTAAGGCGCCGTCGTCCCCACGCCCCAGAGAGGCGCGGTGCGGAACTTCTTCTGCAAGCTCCCGTCGAACTGGAGCTGATGGAAGCCGGGGCCGAGGTCGTGGTGCGCGAAGTCGGAGTAGACTCCCTGGATCGTGAACGCGCCGCGGCCCGAAAGGCGCACGAGCTTCCCTTCGAGACGCCCCGTCTTCGCGTTCGGGCTCACCTGGAGGTCGAAGAAGCGCCGGTCTCCCAGGTAGCGCCTCGTCGGATCGGGGTCGCTCCGGTTGTCGGCCTCGAGGTGCCAGTCGGGGACGTGGCAGCGCGTGCAGCCGATCTTCGTCATGAGCTCCCGCCCGCGCGAGCGGAGGGGCGTCCTCGCCTTCTCCGCCGGAGAGGGATGATTGAGCATGTAGAGCTCCGCGAGGTCGAGGTCTCCCTCGGTCATCTTCTCGAGGATCCCGTCGCGCCCCGGGTTGTCCTTGGAGACGCCGCGAGCGTCCTTCACGCTCCCGCGGTCGCGCGTGCGGCCGGTGAAGAACTGCGGCGCTCCCGCGAGCGAGACGAGCGCGAGGCCGTCCTGGTTCGGCTCCTCGTTGAGAGTCGGGTCGTAGGCCTGGATCCCGGCGTGCATGTCGAACGTCGCCCCGGAGATCGCGCGCAGGGTCGAGCCGAGCGCTCCCTTCCTGTGGCCCCAGCCGAAGAGCTGGACCTCGAAGCTGTAGCCCGCGACTCCGGGCTCGTCGAGCCGCCGCGCCCACGAGATCCTCTTCCCGTGCTCGTCCACGTAATAGATGAAGCAGACGGAGTTCAGGTGAGGCTTCCCGCAGCCGCAGTCGTCGCCGAACATGCCGAAGTCCACGCTCACGCGTTCGCCGCCCACGCCGAGCGGGAGGTTCTCGACGATCGCGCGCACGCGGTCGGACTCGCCCTTCCGGATCCAGCCCTTCCGGTCGGAGTCGCCCTTCTCGAGGATCTTGAGCCGGATCTGCCAGCCCAGCATCTCGACGAGGCCCGCGCCGAACATGTGAGTCGTGTTCCGGCCCGTGCCCCCGTTCTTGAAGATCGTGTTCCCCGCTCCCGCGTCGCGGAAGGGGACGTTGTGGCAGAGAGCGCACGACGCCACGTGGTCCCGGTTCTGGAGCCGCGAGGTCTGGTCCTCGAGGAGGAGCCCGGCGAGCTTCCCGGCCTCGGAGAAGGCGCCGTCCGCGCGCGAGAACTCGCGCAGGAAGAGCTCGCGCCCTCTCTGGTATCCGAGCCACGGGTCCTTCTCGTAGAAGTAAGCGCTCGCGCCCTCCTCTTTCGGGTCGGTCGAGTGCACGGCGCGCACGCGCGCGCACTTGATCGACTTCCCCGAGAGGTCCTTGGGCTTGCGGATCGGGTCGTCGAGCGAGTTCCCCGGCCGCTCGGGCGAGGGCACGACGTCGCTCGCCCAGCCCGCGGCCGCGAGGCCGCCCAGGACCGTCAGCGCGAGCGCGCATCGCTTCGAGATTCGTTCGGCTCCCGGCATGTTTCACCTCGCGAGTGCGTGGGTCGGAACCTCGACCGGCCGACGGAGCGCCGGCGGCCGGCCGGAGGTCCCGGGATCAGGGAGGAGACGTGGGCATGATCCTCACGTAGTCCTGCTCCTGTCCCTCGGGAACGGCGGCGAAGACGAGGTCGTCCGACATCTCGTCCTTGCGGATGTGCTTCCGGATCTTCGTGAGCCATTTCCCCTTCTGGAGGTGGCCCTTGAGCCGCGTCAGGCCCTTCACGTCGTCCGCGGGAGCCTCGCGGTTCGGATACCAGACGTACTTCGTGCCGAGGTTCGGGGACGGCTGCTCGGTCTTTCCCACGACGCCCTTCTCGGCCTTGTAGGTGTCCGCGAGATCCTTGATCCGGGCGTCGATGTTCGTGGAGCGGCGCTTCTTGCACTCGTCACACTTGCAGACGTGCTGGGGGTTCTCCCACGACTCGCGGACCTCCTTGAGGAAGTCGACGACGGAGAGCGCCTGCGTGCCCCGGGCGAGGGCGTTGCCCATCTGCGCGTAGTTCTTGAGCGGATCCTCGAGGACGGCGATCTCGGAGTCTCCGAGCTTGCGCGCCCACTCGAGCTTGCTCGTCTCGAAGCGGGCATCGGCCTTCTTCTTCTTCCCCATCCACTCGTTCCGGGCCTGGAGCTCCTTCTGCTCCTCGGGCCTCGCGCCGCAGCCCAGCATGTAAGTGAGATACATGCAGCGGTAGCTGTGCTGGAACGACAGGTCGCCGTCCAGGTCCAGCTGGTCCTTCGAGTGCACGTAGAAGAGAGCGTCGGTCTTGTCCTTGACCGAGATCTGCGTGATCTTGAGCGGGTAGACGCACTTCTCCGACTCGAACGTGAAGCGCGTCGGCGTGACCTCGCCCAGGTAAGAGCCGTTCGAGTTCTTCTTCATCTGCCTGGGGTCGATCTTCATGACCGTGAAGAACCACTTCTTCTTGATGTAGAAGTCGAGCGTCCCCGAGTCGCCGCCGTAGGAATAACCGTTCTCCTTGAGCCACTCGAACAGGTTCGTCGCGTCGTCGGCCTTGATCACCCTGTAGTCGAGCGAGCCCACGACGCCGGACTCGAGGACGCGGATGCTTCCTCCGTAGCGACCCGATCCTCCTCCGACGCCGAGTGAATCGCCTTTCATCTTGCAGTATGTGTTGCCGTCGGCGCTCTCGTAGTGGACGTAGTCCTCGAGGTAGATCGGCTGCGGGAGAGGCATGAGGATCGTGTAGATCGCGAGGTCCTTGAAGAAGTCCCGCGGCATCTCGTCGAGCTTGGGCTGAGACGGCGTCGGCACGACCATGCCGAAGTCGAGGGCGTTGCCCTCGAACTTGGGCTGCACGGTGAACGACTCGATCTTCTCCTCCGGGCTCCAGGTGATGAAGGCCTTCTGGCCCGGCTGGTTGATGTCCTTGTCCTTGGCGGCGAAGTAACAGCAGGCTCCTCTCACGGGCAGGATACCCGCGGCTCCCACGAGGAGAGCGAGAGCCGACCCCTGCGCGAGGAAGCGGCTTTGAGCACGTGTCATGTCGAAGTCCCCCGAGCAAGTCGCTCGCTCGAGCGCGGGAGGAGCGACGCGATCACCGGGCGCCCGGATGGACGATCCCCCTCGGCGCGCCCGGTGCAAATGCGTGCTCGCGCAAGGCGCGGGCCACGCAGCCCGCGCCTCGAGCAAAGGACTTAGAGAAGCGAGCGACTCGCTCACAGGACAGAACTCCCCAGCGCTAAGGAGGAGAGGTCGGCATGATCCGCGTGTAGTCCTGCTCCTGCCCCGAGGGCACGGGCACGAAGACGAGGTCGTCCGACATCTCGTCCTTGCGGATGTGCTTCCTGATCTTCGTGAGCCAGCGTCCCTTCTGGAGGTGCCCCTTGAGCCGGGTGAGGCCCTTCACGTCCTCGTCCGGAGCCTCGCGGTTCGGGTACCACATGTACTGCGCCTGGTAGTAACCCGCGGGTTTCTCGTGCTTGACGATGACGCCCTTCTCGGAGTTCGTCTCCGCCTCGAGCTCCTTCAGGCGCTGCTTGACCCACTCGCCGTTCTTCCCGTCCTTGTCTTCCTTCTCGAGCTGTGTCTTCGCCTCGTCGAGGAAGTCCTTCTGGGAGATGACCTTGGCTCCCGCGGGGATGGCGTTGCCCATCTGGGCGTAGTTCTTGAGCGGATCCTCGAGGACGGAGATCTCGGAGTCGCCGAGCTTCCGCGCCCACTCGAGCTTCGTCGTGTCGAAGCGCGGGTCGGCCTGCTTCTTCTTCTGCATCCACTGATTGCGCGTCTGGAGCTCCTCCTGCTGCTCCCTGTTCGCGCCGCAGCCGAGCATGAAGGTGAGATACATGCAGCGGTAGCTGTGCATGAACGAGAGCTCGCCCTCGAGGTCCATCTGCTCCTTCGAGTGGACGTAGAGGAGAGCGTCGGTCGTGTCCTTGACCGAGATCTGCGTGATCTTGAGCGGGTAGATGCACTTCTCCGACTCGAACGTGAAGCGAGTCGGCGTGACCTCTCCCGTGTAGCTCCCGTTGGCGGCTCGCTTCATCTGCTTGGGGTCGATCTTCATGACGGTGAAGAACCACTTCTTCTTGATGTAGAAGTCGAGCGTCGCGGCGTCGCCCGAGTAGGCGTACTGGTTCTCCTTGAGCCAGTCGTAGAGGCCGTCCGCCTTCTCCGCGACGATCACCTTGTAGTCGAGCGAGCCGACGACTCCATGCTGGAGGACGGTGACGCCGTCCTTCTTCGCCTTGTCCCAGTTGCCGCCGCCCGCGGCTTCGGGGTACGGACCACCTCCCCTTCTCAGCCGGTAGTCGTAGCCCTCGATCGAGAGCTGCTTCGGGAGAGGCATGAGGATCGTGTAGATCGCGAGGTCCTTGAAGAAGTCGCGAGGCATCTCCGCGAGCTTGGGCTCGCTGGGAGTCGGGATCACCATGCCGAAGTCGAGGGCGTTCCCCTCGAACTTGGGCTGCACCGTGAAGGACTCGATCTTCTCCTCCTGGTGCCAGACGATGAAACCCTTCTGGCCCGGCTGGT
>JACQDU010000139.1 GCA_016200955.1 bacterium | reverse complement strand
GGCCTCGAGGCCATGCGCGAGTCGATATACTACGAGAAGCAGTCCGAGGGCCTCATGCTGTTCATCAACGTCCTCGGGATCCTCATCACGATCTTCTTCTCCGTGGGCGCCATGATCGGAGCGACGATCACGATGTACGCGTCGGTCGCTCACAGGCAACGGGAGTTCGGCACGCTGCGGGCGCTCGGCTTCTCGCGGCTCGCGGTGCTCGGCTCGTGCCTCTTCGAGACGTTCCTCATGGCGCTCGCGGGAGGGCTCGTGGGCTGCGCGGGAGCCCTCTGTCTCCAGTGGGTGAGGTTCTCGATGCTGAACATGACGACCTGGTCCGAGATCGTCTTCACGTTCGAGCCCGTGCCCAGGGACATGGCGGTCGCGATGGTCGCCTCCGTCGTCATGGGCCTCCTCGGAGGATTCCTGCCGGCCGTCCGGGCCGCGCGGCTTTCTCCCGTGGCGGCCATGCGCGGGGAGTGAGCTCCGGCTAATCTCGCGCGGGAGGAACGAGGCATGAGCTGGTTCGGCCCGCGCGTCTCTCCTGAAGAAGAAGGACGAGAAGTCGCCCCGGGCGTTCGCATCGAGCGCCGATCGATGCTCAAGGCGTCGCTCGGCGCCGTCGCGCTCCTCCAGGGAGGGCTCGTCTCGCGCGCGCTCGCGCAGGAGAAGCCGGACGACGAGGGAGAGCTCACGTGGGATGCTCTCCTGAAGCTCGCGATCCCTCTCGCGGAGAAGCTCGTCGCGAGGAAGAAGCCCAACGAGGAGGCCTTCCTCCTCAAGCTCTCGTCTTACATGGCTCGCCTGAGCGAGGTCCCGGAGGCGAAGTTCGGGAGAGGCCCCGTCGCCTCCGCGAGCGTCCACGACAAGCACCAGCTCGTGGTCGTCCAGTTCAAGCTCGACGCGGGAGCGGCGCTTCCCTTCCACGACCACCGGGACTACGTCGGGATCCTCGCCGCCGTCTCCGGCGAAGCGCGGGTGCGGAGCTTCGACATCCAGGGCGAGGACCCGCGCCCGCCGAAGGGCAAGACCTTCCTGATCGCCGAGACCGGCGATCGTCTCCTCGCGCCGGGCCACTACTCGCACCTCTCGCGGCGCTCCGACAACGTCCACGACATCCGCGCCGGCGCGGACGGCGCGCGCTTGCTCGACGTCTTCACGTTCTTCAAGGAAGACGGGAAGTCGGTCTACCTGAACGTCGGCGAGAAGCCGCGCGATCGAGAGAAGCGCCTCTACGAGGCTTCGTGGAAGTGAGCCCGCGCGGGCTCTCGCCTCACCGCTTCTCGCCCGTCGAGACGGGAGCCGGCTCCTCGAGCGTCCTGGCCGGAGCGCTCTCGGGAACCCTCCGGCGAGAGCTCTCGACGTAGGTCCCGAGCATCGCGAGCCGCGAGATCGCGATGAGCGTCAGCAGCACGAAGAGGACGATGAACGGCTTCGAGCGGATGAGCTCGCTCCGCACGAGGGCGCTCCACGCGCGCCCGAGGAGCGCACCGAGATCGACGTAGATCGTGCGCGCGCGACGGGACCGCTCGGCGGTCGCTCTCCCCCCCACGATCTCTCGCAGCGTCCGGCGCGCTTCGGCGAGGGAGCAGCGGTCGCGCGGGTCTTCTCTCATCATCTTCAGGACGAGCGCGTCGATCGCGTCCGGCACCTCGGTCCTGAGAGACTTCAAGCGCGCGGCTCCACGCGGGAGGTCGTCCGAGATCATCTCGAACAGGCACACTCCGAGCGCGTAGACGTCGACCTTCTCGTCTCCGGCGATCCCCTTCCGCTGCTCGGGAGCCATGTAGTCGTAGGTCCCGCGCACGTCGGCCGTGCTCGCGACGCTCGCTCTCATGGAGGCCGGCTCGACGAGCGCGGCGAGGCCGAAGTCGATGAGAGAGACGCGCGGCGGTCCGGGCCGCGGGAATCCTCGGAGAGAGTCGGGCGGATCGTCGGGAAGCCCGATCAGGAAGTGCTCCGGCTTCAGGTCGCGGTGGACGACGCCGGCCGCGTGGCAGGCGAGGACGACGTCGCACATGGCGAGGAACGTCTCGAGCGCCTCCTCGAGCGGGATCAGGCCCTCGTCGTTGATCCGCAGGCGAAGGCTCGTGCCGGAGACGAGCTCGAAGACGACATGGGGAGGGTCGGCGTTCGTGTTGTCCGCGAGCACGCGAGGAATGCCCGCGTGCTCGACGCGCGCGGCCGCCGCGGCCTCGATCGCGAGCGCGGCGTGTGCGTCCTCCCGCAGCGCGAGCTTGAGCGCGACGAGCGTCTCGTGCTTCCGCGCCTTCCAGACCTCGCCGAAACCGCCGCGGCCGAGGAGAGAGACGAGCTCGTGCTCTCCCACGACCATGCCCGCCGTCCACGGCGAGACCCACTCGAGCGCTTCCTGGTCGAACGAGAGGAGCTCGCGCGGCTCGACGCCGCCCTCGGAGGTCGGCATCGTCAGCTTCTCGGCGAGTGTGAACGCGACCAGGTGCCTCGCCTCGTCGGCCGTCTGCGGCCGGCGCTCCGGGTGAGGGTGCGTGAGCTTCGCGATCAGGACGTCCCAGCGCGGCGTCAGGTCTTTCCGGATCCTCGTGAGCCTCGTGTCGGGCCCCGGAAGACGTCCCGAGAGGAGCTCGTGGAGGAGGACGCCGAACGCGAAGAGGTCCGCGCGCCCGTCGCACGGCTTCCCCTTCCGTTGCTCGGGCGCCATGTAAGCGAGCGTCCCGCCGAGCGGCAGCTCGCGCGAGGCGAGCGACGCCGAGAGATAGACCTCGGCCATGAGCGACGTGACCGCTCGCCCGAGCCCGAGGTCCACGATCTTCGCGACCCCGTCGGGCTGGACGATCACGTTCTCGGGCTTCAGGTCCAGGTGAACGATCCCCGCTCGGTGGATGGCTCCGAGGCCCGCGAGGATCTGGTCTCCCAGGAGAGTCGCTTCGCGCGGCTTGATCGTCCCGCGGCAGAGCGCTCGCAGCGGCTGGCCGATGACGAGCTCCATCGCGAGGTGAGGCGGGTCCGCTTCGAGGTCGGCTCCGATCATGCGGGCTACGTTCGCGTGGTGGACCTCGGAGAGGAGCACTCCCTCGCGCCGGAGGTGGCGGATGAAAGACGGGCGGCGCGGGATCTTGAGCGCGACGCGCTCGCCGTCGCGCGCGGTCGGCGCGCGGACCTCGGCCAGCCACACCTCGGCCATCGCCCCGCGGCCGAGCCGCTCGATGAGGCGGTGCTGGCCGAGGAGCTCGCCTTGCTCGAGCTCTCGTGGTTCGTGCATGGGAGTCGGGAACACACTGGCAGCGGATCGAGCGTTCGTCCAGGAAGCCCCTCCGTTCGCCCTTCGACTGCGGCCGCGCTCAGCGTGCCCTATGCTCTGGCCGATCGGAGAGAAATCACTTTTTGGGCGTGTAAGTGACGGCCTCTCCTCTCACGAGGATCCCTCTCGTGCAGAAGACGTGGTCGAGGCCGGTGACGACGCGGTAGAGCCTCGCGTTCAGGAGGAGGTTCGTGCCGGGTGCCGAGGCGAGCGCGTTCCTCACGGCCTTCTCGACGTTGACTTGATCGTCGAATCCTCCGAGGCCGAAGACGATCCAGGCGTGGTTCTCTCCCTCGACGCTCACGGCGCGCGAGCGGTCCAGGCCTTCCGGGATCTCCGTCGAGATCACGGCGAGTCTCCCGCCGCTCACGGAGCAGCCCGAGGGGACGAGCGTGGCGAGGACGATGAGCGGGAGAACGAGAGAGCGCGCGCTCACTTTTTCTCCTCGTGAGGAGGCAAGCGGTCGGGAATCGCCCCGATCCGGAGTTCGTTGCTCGACGTCCAGGTGAGCGTTGCATTGCGGAGCGCGAGCGCCCCACCCTTCCAGCCGGCCTTCGCGAGTGCCTCCTGCACCGTGCGCGCAACGTCGGCTCTCTCCCAGTCGTCGAACGGAGGCGACGTGTACTCGACGTCGCGGCCAAAGTCCGTGAGGGCAGATATCCCCACGGATGGGAGTCCCTCGATCTTGTCCGCCGCGATCGCAGGAATCGGACCGCCCATGGGAGTGATCGAACAGGCGCAGAGGCTCAAGAGGAGAGAGACGAGCGCGGCGCGTCTCACCGTGACTTCTCCGGAACGCCGTGAGGATAGACGATCGCCTTGAGCCAGTCTCCAGCGGCGGCGGCGGTGCGGGCCATGCCGTCGTCGATATCTGCGAGAGAGATCCGGTGGCTCACGAGGTCGTCCACAAAGAGCGCTCCCGTGGAGATCAGCTCGAGCGCCTCGCGCGTCTCACGTGGACCACACGAGTAGCTTGCGGTGATCGAGATCTCGTGGAAGTAGAGCCGCGACGGCGCAAGGTTCCATCGAGCTTCGGGAGACATGGGAGAGAACAGCACGAGAGTGCCGCCGGGAGCCACGAGCTCGTAAGCCTGGTCGATGACCTTCGTGGGAGATGGGCCGACGATCACGTGATCGGCGCCTCTCCCTCCCGTGAGCGCTCTCACCTGTTCGAGGACGTTCGCGGTCGCGTCGATCGCGTGGTCGATCGCCTTCGCCGCGAGAGCGCGCTCGCGTCTTTCAGGAAGAAGATCGCTCCCGAGGACGAGCCGTGCGCCTCTCTCTTTGAGAGCGCGAGCGTTCGTGATCCCCATGGCGCCGAGACCGACGACGAGGCCGACGTCATCATCGGTCCATCGAAGCTTCGACATGGCTCGGAGCGTGCACGCCGTCGGCTCTATGAAAGTCGCTCGCTCGAAGCTCATGCTTTCGGGCAAGACGAGGACGTCGCGCTCGACGTTGTCGCGAGGGACTCGCACGAGCTCCGAGAAGCCGCCCGGGTCGAGGCGACTCGTCTTGAACAGCTCGCAGCTCGTGTCCGCGCCTCTCTTGCAGGAAGCGCATTTCCCACACGGAACGTGGTGGTGCACGAAGACGCGGTCGCCTTCCTTGACCTTGGCGTCGCGCGCGGCGACGACGACTCCCGCGGGCTCGTGGCCGAGGACGGTCGGGGCCTTCTTCTCGACGTACCACCTCGAGGCATCGGAGCCGCACAGGCCGCAGGCCTCGACGCGCACGAGGATGTCGCCGCGCTCGAGGCGAGGAGTTTCGACTTCCTCGACGAGAGTCCGGCCCCAGGCGTGCGTGCGAGCGATCTTCATGTGGGATCGGGCGAGGGACGGATCGCGAGCTTCAAGCACTCGCCCGCTTCGAGGCGCTCGATCGCCTGGTGGAGCTGCGTCAACGGGAGCTCGTCCGAGACGAGCTTCCCCACGGGGAGCGCGCCGTCTCTCAACAAGTCGAACGCCTCGCGCACGTCGCGGGGAGAGAAGTGGAAAGCTCCCTTGAGCGTGAGCGCCTCGTAGTGGACGCGGCGGGCGTCGATCGGGACGCGCGTCCCCGCGGCGCACCCGCCGTAGAAGAGCGCCTCGCCTCCCTTGCGCGTCATGGAGACGGCGTCCTCCCAGCTCTCGGCGCGGCCCACGCACTCGATGACCGCCGCGGCGCCCTCGCCTGAAGTCAGCGAGCGCACGCGCTCGACGATCGCGGCTCGCTCGGCGATCTCCTCGGCGTCGACCGTCTCGCTCGCACCGAGAGCGCGCGCCGCATCGAGGCGCGTCTTCTTCTTGCCGACGGCGATGACTCGCGGGACGCCTTTCTTCTTCAGGAGAGCCACGAAGAGGAGCCCGATCGGCCCCGCTCCCAGGACGACGGCGCTGTCGGCGCGCACGAGGTCGAGCCGCGAGACGCCGTTCACGACGCACGAGAGCGGCTCGAGGAAGGCGGCGTCGCGAGGAGAGAGAGTCGAGGGCCGCGCGAAGACGTGCTGGCGCGCGACGCGCTCGGGCACGCGCACGTAGTCGGCGAAGGCTCCCCACGCCATGGTGCGCCCGTGGATCTCGTCGCAGAGGTTCTCGACGCCTCGCCGGCACGACGGGCACTTCCCGCAAGGAGCGCTCGGGACGACGGCGACCGGGTCGCCCTCCTTGAAGCGCGCTCCGGCTCCCGCGCGCGCGACGATCCCGGAGAACTCGTGGCCGATCGCCGTCGGGCACGGGAAGAGCGGGTGTCCTCTCCTGTAGGTCTTGAGGTCGGTCCCGCACGTGAGCGCGATCTCGACGCGCACGACGAGCTCGCCCGGTCCCGGCTCGGGGATCGGCGTCCGGCGGAGCTCGAGCTTTCCCGGGCTCTCGAGGAGGCTCTGGAGCATCGTGCGCTCGGGCAAGAAAGGCTCCCGTGGGCGCTCATTCTACTTGCCGGGATTGCATCCGTGGAGCGAGCCCACGACGAACAGGAAAGCGGCGGAAGCGACGAGACGAGGCCCGGGCCTCCGCATGGTTGTCCCCCGTTCCCAGTGTGGCCCGCGAGCCCCGCTCGCCGCAAGCTCACGCCTTCGTGTCGAGGATCTTCGCGATGCTCCCGTCGATCTCGCGGGCTCCGCCGAGCGTGCGCGCGGCGGGCTTGAAGCGAGCGCCGCCGTCCTTCACGAGGCGCTTCAAGGCGTCGACTCCGGTGAGCGGGCCGACCGAGGCGCGCCAGACGGCGCCTTCCTTGATCTCGATCGACCCGCGCAGCGAGTCCGAGAGCTCGATCTCGAGCGCCCCCGTGTAGCGGCCGGTCTCGAGCGACCGGAGGAGCTCCGAGAGAGCGTCGCGCGCGAGAGACGGGCTCGACTTCTTCGCGGCTTCCATGGCGACGATCCTCGTGCCCTCGTTCACGGTCACGAGAGGCGCGGGCGCCTCGAGCGGGACGAGCCGGACCTTGTAGGGTCCGATCTTGACCTCGGCCCCGAGGGCGACGTGCGCGCGATCGACGGGCCTCCCTCCCACGAAGGTGCCGTTCGCGCTCTTCAAGTCGACGACGACGACGCCGTCTCCGTGCCGCTCGAAGCACGCGTGGAGCTTCGAGACGTGAGGGTGCGGCAAGATCAGGTCGTTCCCGGCGACGCGGCCGGCCGTGACCGGGATCCCCGTGGCGAGGCCGATCGGCGGGAACGGAGGACACGAGACCGCGAGCGGAGGCTCGCGCACCGCGGGAGCGAGCGGCTCCGGCTTCGCGGGGCGAGGGATGCTCGGGCGGTCCTGCTCGGCGTCGCCCTCCGTCTTCCTCGTCCGCTCGCCCGGCTCGGCGGCGAGGGGCGACTTCATGGGAGGAGGCGTGTTCTCCTCGAGGTAAGCGGGCAAGGGGAGCTTGAACGTCGCGCGGTCGATCGCGACGCGCTCGCCCTTCTCGACCTTGACCTGGTCCGAGAGGACCATGACCGGATCCAGCTGGCGGAGGAGGTGCTCCATGGACTCTCCTCCGAGGAACGTGAGCTTGACCTCCGTCCCGAAGCGCACGACGTCGCCGGAGCGGAGCGGGGTCGCGACGCCCTTCTCGATGCGCGCTCCCTCGACGAACGTCCCGTTCAGGGAGCCCTTGTCCGCGATCTTCCAGTCGTTCTTCTCCGAACGCACGATCTCCGCGTGCGTCGTGGAGACGCTCGAGAGCTCGATCCTCACGTCGTTCGTCGCCCCGCGGCCGACGCCGATCGTCCCCGGCTTCCGGTCGCGCCGCTCGACGAGGTAGACGCGGCGATGGGAGAGGTCGGACGCGAGCTCCTGCTGGAGCGCCGCTCCGCCGTCGTCGGGCACGTGGCGCGTCGAGAACGCGTCGTGCTTCCCCGTCTCGTGGCGCAAGCGGCCCTCCTCGAGGAGGAAGGCGACGCCCGCTCGCGTGAGAGTCCCGGGCGCCAGGCCACGCGTCTCACGGACGAGGTCGCGGAGCTCCATGACCGCGACTCTACGGGAACGAGCGGCAACAAGGAAGGCTCTCCGGAGACGATGGCACCGCTTCCTGGGTGGAGCGCGCGCACCTCCGCTCGACCGTTCGATCAGGGCCGGGCGGGGCAGCTCCGCGCGACGTTCCGGGGCGAGCTACGGCTTCTCCCGCAGCTTCTCGATCTTGGCGCGCACCGCCGGCGCCTGCGCGTGCTCGGGCGCGAGCTCGAGGAAGCGCTCGAGGTCCGCGATCGCCTCCTTGGTCGCGCCCTTCTGCTCGCGGGCGACGGCGCGGTTGAGCCAGGACTCCTCCTCGGAGGGACCGTAACCGATGGCCTGGGAGGCGTCGGCGATCGCGCCGTCCACGTCGCCCTTCCTGAGGCGAGCGCGCCGCCTCTCTCTTGAATCGCAGGACGAGCGCCTTGTCCACGTTCGCGTCGGCGAGGATCGTCTTGAGAGCCACGACGCGCCGGAGCCGGTCGTTCCACGCGCGGTAGACGACTCCCATGCCGCCTCTCCCGAGCTCGGAGAGGATCACGAAGGGCCCGAACCGCCTCGCGGGGTCGGCGCTCGCGGCCTCGACCTCGAGCTGGAGCCGCGACGAGTCCTGGCTCGGATGGCTCTGCGAGCCCCTCTCCGACGAGGACGCCCGGGTCGATGGAACGGGCGCCGGCGCAGCCTTCGTGGGGCGTCGGGAGAGAGGACGGGAGGAGAAGGAGCCGGCGCGACCCTCGTCGGCGCGTCGGCCGGCGAGAGCGGCGGCGCGATCCTCGTCGGCGCGTCGGCCGAGGAGGCTTCCGCCTCGATCCTCGAAGCCGTCCCGTCCGCCAGGGTGCGCGAGGACGAGAGCTCGCACGAGGCGCAGAGCCGTCTTCCCCGGACGGGAGCGCTCCCCCGCATCGCGGGCAGGTCCTCGGGCTCGACATGGAGAAGTGATGGCGCGGGCGCCTGCGGCTTTCCAGCCTCTAGTCGGACGTCGACTTGAACCTCGCCGTGGCGCGGGGAGCGGCGCCCGCGAAGACGCCGCGCGACTCGAGGATCGCGCTCCTGCGAGCGGCGACGGCGTCCTCGCGCGAACCGCCCTGGGAGAGGACGATCGTCGCGAGAGCGGCCAGGCGAGCGTCGTTCGCGGCGTCCGAGTCCTCGCGCCTCTCGATCAAGTAAGTCTTCGCGAGGCCTTCCCACTCATCGCGGCCGATCGCCGACGGTGGCTGGATCGCCTCCGAGCCGACGACTCCCGCGGCCTGGATCTCCCGCGAGAGCTCCTCGTCCACCGTGCGGCCCTCTTCCCAGGAGTCGCCGGCGACGGTCTTGATGAGGTCCTTCTCCTGCGTCTTGAGCTTCTTCCACCGCGCCGCGCTCTCGCCGCTCGTGTGAGCGCGGAGCGCCTCCTCGGCTTGCGAGAGGTTCGAGCTGAGCTTGCCGAGCGAGCGGGCGATGCAGACCAGGTAGAGGCGCTCGCGGAAGCGCTGGGAGGCTTCCTGGAACTTCTGCGGAGCGGCGTTGCTCTCGCTGAGACGCGTCGCGAGGAGGACGGCTCCCGCGATGAAGCCCACGACGCCGGCTCCCGCGACGCCCGCTCCGACCGCGTGCTCGCGCGCGACCGCGATCACGGCGACGCCGCTCCCCGTGAGCACGACCGAGAGGAGGAGGATCACGCGCGCGCCGAGCGTCGAGCCCTTGAGGGCGGGCGGGTATTCCTGCGGGGCGTCTCCCGTCGAGAGCGCGTTCGTGTAGCTCTTGCCCCAGGCCTCGACGTCGTCGTCCACCGAGATCGACGTGTCGAGCCGCCTCTTCACCGCGTCGGCCGCCGCGCGCACCGAGGCGCTCGGGTCCGTCGGGTCCGCGGCTCCGCGGGCGTCGAACGCGAGCCCCTTCGCGAGCGCGTCGAGGTTGATCGAGCCGATCTCCTTCCGGCGGAGGATCGCCGCGTGCGAGAGCTCGAGCGCCTTCTTCGCGAACGTGAGGTCCGCGAGGATCCTCTCGACCTCGGGGCCGAGCTTCTCCTCGAGGTCGCGCTTCACTTTCCCGAGGGAGTGCTCGACCTCGTTGTAGGTGCGCTTCTTCTCGAACGAGGTGAGGTCGGCCGACGGATGCCGCTCGAGGAGGCGCTGGAGCTTCCAGAGGGCCTTGATCGCCTCGCGCGGGCTCGAGCCGACCTTCGCCTGGAGCTCGGGGAGCGCCGCCTGCGCCTCGACGATCGCCGCGAGCGCGCGCTCGTTCCTCGCGGGCGGGCTCGTGTCGGCGATGCCAGGCGGCGCGTCGGAGCAGCCCCGCGCGTGGTCGAAGACCTTGCCGCAGCGGATGCACAGGCTCATGGTGTCAATCCCCGCTCCTGGTCGGCACGTCACGATAGTAGCCCGCGATCGTGTAGTAAGTCTCGACGCCGACGACGAGGAGCTCGGCCGCCAGGATGATGACGATGAGCCACTCGAGGCGCAGCTCGCGCCGGGCGACGCCGAGCTCGAGCAGGCGTTCTCCCACGACCTCGCTCTGGTCCTCGAGGACCTCGATCCGGTCGTCGAGGGCCCCGAGGCGGAGCTCGATCCGGTGGTTGTCGGCGAGGAGGTCGAAGAGCGGCCTCGCGGCCGGCGAGAGCTCCTGCGGAGGATCGGCGAGGACCGGCTCCAGGAGAGCGAACTCGCGGCGGATCCGCCCGACCCTCTGCGCGTGCGGCCCGTGGCGCTCCTCGCCGGTCCTCTGCTTCTCGGAGGAGAACGGGAGGAGGAGCTCCGCGAGCGGCTCGGCGTCTCTCGCGAAGCAGGACGCCGTCTCGCGCTCGAGGCGGGAGAGCTCGGCCTCGAGGAAGGCGAAGGCCTCGGCCGTCTCGAGCCACGCCTCGCGGCTCTCGGGCGAGGCCACGAGGACGGCGCGGCCGCGGCCCCAGAGGAGCATCTCGCTGCTCTCGAGGTAGCGCGCGGGCAGACCCGGCATCGCGGGCGCGGCGATCATGGTGCCGCGCAGGTTCACGCGGACGATCCCGATCCCGGGCTCGGGCGAGCGCGCCGCGATCCAGCGCTCCCAGTCGGGAGCGGGAGGAGCGGTCTCTCCGAACGCGACGGGCCGCGGCGGGCTCGCGAGGAGGATCGTCCAGTCGGCTCTCTTTCCCGTCTCGCTCTCCTGGGAAAAGCCCGGCTCGGGCCCGTTCGCCGGCAGCTCGACCGTGAGGCGGCGTCTGGTCGCCCAGAAAGGCCTCGGCAAGCGGAGGAGGCGCCTCGCGTCTTTCCCGAGGGGATCCGGCGCCGAGAGAGCGAGCGCCGGGGCTCGCTCGAAGCGCTCCCTCACCTGGGCGTCGGCGAGAGAGGCGGGCTCGAAGACGAGCTCGACCACCTCCGCGGCGATCTTCGTCTCCGGCCGCGGCGGAGCCTGCGAGGTCGGGCTCGACGCAGGCCGGTTCAGGCGAGCCGGCGCCGCGGGAGCGAGGCGCTCGACCCCGAGCGGGGGCGCTCCCTGCGCGTCCGCGACGCTCGTGGCGAGCTCCTGGCGAGGCGCGAGGCGCTCGACGCGCGGCCCGGGCGCGGGAGCTGCCTTCTCGTCGCTCACGTCACGGCCTCGGGTCTCGGCATGCCCTCTCTCGCCGAATGCGAGCTCAAGCCGGGAAAGGATACTCGCAGAAGGCCGCGCGTTCACGCGCTCAGCCCACCTGGAGTCTTTGCACCTGCGCCGTGAGCCCGGGCCCCGCCGTCCACTGGTCCTCGAAGATCGGGTCGTCAGGGTTCGGAGGGAAGACGAGCGGCTTGTCGTCCTCGATCATGGGCCCGTCCTTCGCGAGCTCCTTCTTGAGCGCGAGGTCGAGCCCGAACATCGAGTGGAAGAACTGTCCGTCCATGTGGTCGATCGAGGCCAGCGGCGCCAGCCTCTCGCGCAGGCGCTCGTCGATCTCGACGGACGAGACGGCCCACGGGTCGGCCCAGTCCGATGCGAGGAGAAAACCCCAGCTCGAGAGGAACGAGCCCACGGGCGCCCTGTAGCTGTGGACCTGGGGGAAGACCGCGCGCAGCGTGCGGGCGACCGCCCCGTGCTGCTGGGCGTCCATGTGAGAGAGCTCGAGCCCCTGGACGACCACGATCCCTCCGGGCGAGAGGCGGCCGCGGACGAGCTCGTAGAACCTGCGCGTGTAGAGGAGCTGCGCCGGCCCTCCCTCGAGCATGTCCACGATGTCGATGACGACGACGTCGTACTTCTCGTTGTCCTGCTCCACGAACTGGCGGCCGTCGCCGATCACGAGCCGGGTGCGCGGGTCGTCGAAGGAGCCCTTGTGCCAGCTCGGGAGGTGCTCGCGGCAAAGCGCGACGACCGCCTCGTCCAGGTCCACCATGGTCGCTTGCCGGACGGAGCGGTGGTAATAGACCTCGCGCAGCGTCGCTCCCTCGCCGCCCCCGATCACGAGCACCCTCTCGGGGCCCGGGTGCAGGAGCATGGCGGGCTGGACGAGCGCTTCGTGGTAGATCGCCTCGTCGTCCTCGGAGGACTGGATGCTCCCGTCGAGCGCGAGGACGCGGCCGTAGTTGTACGTCTCCGCGATCGTGATCTGCTGGAAGGGAGTCATCCCGGAGACGTAGAGGTGGCTCACGCGGAAGTGGTAGAGGTCGTACCTGTCGAGCGTCTCCACCAGGAAGGCGTCGGCCGGCTTCAAGTTGACGGGCATGTGGCCGGTTACTCTCCTCGAGAGGGGCGGGTCTTTCAGCGATGGATGAACTGGGAGTGGACCTTCGCGGGCTTGAGCAAACCGCGGCAGACCTCGTCGAACCTGTCGGTCCTGCAGGAGGTCCCGCACGTGAAGATGTCGAGGAAGGCGGAGCGGAACTCGGGATACGTGTGGAGGCTCGCGTGGCTCTCCGAGAGGAGGAACACGAGAGACATGCCCTGCGGCTCGTAGCGCGTCGAGGCCTCTCCGCGGATGTGAGCGCCGGACGCCTCGATCCCCCGGCGCATGGCCGACTCGAGGAACGCCTTGTCGTTCAGGTCGGCCGCGCACTCCTCGTAGGCGAGGAGGAGGTGATGCCCCGTGAACGAATGGCCGTCGGTGGTCCCGGCCGCCGCTGCCTTCCCGTCGGGCCCGTTCTCGGTGACTCGAACCGACATCCCTGGCCTTCCGCCCCGGCTCATCCGGGATCAGGAAGCTCCGTTATACCGTGAGAAAACGACGGGTTTCCAGGAACGCGTCCGTTCTGGCAAATGCTTCACGAATTCCTAACGTTCGGGCGAGAAAACACGGGCTTGCGCGCCTTGGCCTTCGAGGAATCCTCGCGCGGTTCGCGGAGCGCGAAGCGCGGAGCGAAAGTCATCGGCGCGAGACGCCGAAAACCACCTGCTCTGGCCCGAGACGCCTCGGCCACTTCCAGGAACCGCATCAGCCTCACGCTTCGGAGAAGCGGAGGAGGACGTCTCCCATCTGCACGTACTCTCCCCCGAGGAGGACCTTGCGGCCGGCGATCCGCTCCTGGTTCACGAGAGTCCCGTTCGACGAGCCCAGGTCCATGATCACGAAGACGCCGTCGGGAGTCGGCTCGAGCTGGCAGTGGCGCCGCGAGATCCGCTCGCTCGGGATCGAGATGTCCGCCTCGGGGTCGCGCCCGATGACGGTCGGTCTTCCGAGGGCGACGGCGAAGGTCTGCCCCGCGATCCCCTGAGGGCCGTTCACGACGAGGAGCTTGGGCGATGCCCCGGGCACGGCCGGTCCGCGCGGGATCGCTTGCGGCGCGGCCTCGCGCGGCATGGCCGTCGTGGGCCTCGGGGGCGGCGGCCGGTTCCCCGACGAGTACATCGCCGGCGGCGGCGTCGGAGCAGGGGCATTGGGCGCAGGCGCGACTCCACCTCTCACCGATCCCGGCGAGCGAGGCTGCGCGCGGCTCGGAGTCGGGAGCGCCTCGCCGTAAGGCGGGGTGTGGCCGCTCAACGGGGGTGCCGCGGCGCGCGGCCGCGGCGCCGGAGTCGGAGGAGGGGGCGGCGGAGGGCTCGGAGCGGGCCGGCTCGGCGCGGCCTTCGCGGCCGCGCCCTTCTTGCCGGCCTTCTTTCCGAGAGGACTCTTCTTCGCGGGCTTCGCGGAGGCGGCCTCGCCGTCGTCGCCGGGGACCTGGACCGCTTTCTTGCACTTGGGGCAGCGGCCGGCCTTGCCCGCGAAGTCGTCGCGGACCGTGATCGACTGGCCGCACTTGCACTTGAACGTGATCGGCACGCCCGGTCCCCCGTGGAGCGGCGAGAGTCTACCAAAGAAAAGTTGTGGGACGCGCGAGGAGGCCCGTCTCTAAGGACCGAGGAGCTTATGGGCCTCCGAGAGGCGGGCGAGGCGCTCCTTGAGCTCGCGCTTCCCTTCGACCTCCTGCGAGAGAGCGTCCCGGAGAGAGTCGAGGATCGCGGCGAGGATCGTCTTCAGGTGCTTCTTCGCGAACGCGGGCGTGAGCTCGACCTCGCTCGTCTCGACGCGCCACGTGGCCCCCGCCGGAGGTGGGGCCGTCGCGCCCGCGTGCGCGACGTCCGTCCACTCCGCGCTCTCGTCGATCTCGAGGAGCCTTCCGCGCGAGAGGAGGACGATGCGATCGGCGCAGGTCGCGGCCAGGTTTAGATCGTGGATCGTGGCCAGCACGGCCGTCTTTTTTTCGTCGCGAAGGGCCTTCACCATGCGAAGGATCTGGACTTGAAAGGCGACATCGAGATGGGCTGTCGGCTCGTCCAGAAGGAGGACCTTCGGGGTCTGCGCGAACGCGCGGGCGAGGATCACCCGTTGGCGTTCCCCTCCCGACATTTCCAGGATCGAACGGTCTCGCAGGTTCCAGGTGGCCGTGCGTTCCATCACCTCGCGAACGACGGCACGATCGGCCTCCGATTCGGATTCGAATCGTCCCAGATGGGGCGCTCGGCCCATGAGGACGATCTCTTCGCAGGTGAAGTCGAAATCGATCACCGCATCCTGAGGGCCGACGGCGATCACGCGCGAGGAATCGC
>JACQDU010000138.1 GCA_016200955.1 bacterium | reverse complement strand
TTCGGGCTCGTCCTCGGGCTCCTGTCGCCCTGGCTCCTCTTGCCTCTCGCGAGGCCGCGCTGGCTCCTCGCGGCGACGCCGGTCATCGCGTTCGCTTGCTTGAGGAGCGACACGCTCTTCAAGTCGATCACGCACTGGCACCACACGAACGTCTTCGCCTGGATCTTCCTCGCGCTCGTCGAGTCCACGAGGAGCGGCCTCGCCGCGCAGGCGCTCGGCGTGCGCGCGAAGGGGCGCGCCCGCGCCAGAGCTCTCTCCGCGGGGGCGCTCGGCGCCGCGATCTCCGCCGCTCTCCTCTACGGAGACGCTCCCTTCGGCCGCTCGCACCGGCCCTTCTCCGCTCGCCCCGGTCAGGGAGCGGTCGTGCGCGAGATCGCGTCTTCTCTCCCGAAGGACGCGCGGATCGTCGCGACCGAGCGCGCCGCGACGCACCTCGTCCCCGAGCACCCCGACGTGCGGATCCTTCGCCCCGACCTCGAGCGAGGCGAGCTCACCTACCTCCTCGACCTCGCGGACACCTGGCAGCTCCCCTCGATCCCGCGCGTGAGACGTCACCTGAGAGACCTGAGGCGAGAGGGCTACGGCGTGACCCTCGAGCGCGGGACGTTCGTCGTCCTCGAGCGAGGCGCTCCCGCGAGAGCGGCGAGCGACGCCGCCGAGGCGCCGCCCGGGCCGCCGCGGGCCGCCTTCCCCGACGCGGGTCTCACGCTCCTCGCGATCGTGAAGGAAGGAGAGGAGCGCGCGCGCACCTTCTGGCGCGTCGATCGGAGGACGGAAGGCGACTGGGGCCTCATCGCGATCGGTCCCGAGGGCCTCGCCGGCGACTTCACCGCGATCGGCCCTCCCTCGCGCCCGACCTACGAGCGCTCGGCGGGAGAGGTCTTCTCCGAGACGAGGATCCTCGCGCTCCCCGCGAAGGGCGACCTGTATCTCCGCGTCTTCGACTTCCTGGAAGTGGACGCGAGCGGGAAGCGGCTGGCCGACGTCCTCGCGGGCGCCCTCCGGGACTCGGGCCGCGTCCCGTGAGTTAGAGTGGCCGCGTGGAGATGGTCGGGCGCACGATCGCCGGCTACAAGCTCACCGCCGAGATCGGCCACGGCGGCATGGGCACGGTCTACCGCGCTGAGGGCCTCGGCCGCGCGGTCGCGCTCAAGGTGCTGAAGAAGCATCAGGCTCGCGTCTCCGAGAGGTTCAGGAGAGAAGGCGAGCTCCTCGCGAAGGTCGGCTCGCACCCGCACGTCGTCGCGATCCACGCCGCGGGCGAGGAGGACGGGCTCCCCTTCATCGTCATGGAGCTCGTGGACGGCGGCTCGCTCGAGGAGAAGCTCCCGCTCACGGTGAGCGAGGCCACGCGGATCGTCGAGGAGGTCGCACGCGCGGTCGAGCACCTCCACCGGCTCGGGATCATCCACCGCGACATCAAGCCGGGGAACGTTCTCATCGCGAGAGACGGGCGAGCGAAGCTCACCGACTTCGGCCTCGCGCGAGACCTCGCTCGCCAGACTCGCCTCACGGGAGCGTGGCAGGTCGTCGGGACGCCGTTCTACATGGCTCCCGAGCAGCTCCGCGTGAGCGACTCCGAGAAGGACCCGGAGCCCGGGCCTCTCACGGACGTCTACGCCATGGGAGCGCTCCTCTACGCGGCGCTCGTCGGGCGCCCGCCGTACTCGGCGCGCACGCTCGCGGAGCTCGTCGGGCTCATCGCGACGGCGGAGCCTCCCCGCGCTTCCGCCGAGCGAGCGGAGGTGCCGCCCGACCTCGACGAGATCGTGCGGAAGGCCCTCGCGAAGGACCCGCTCGACCGTTACCCGACGGCCGAGGCCTTCGCGCAGGACCTCGCGCGCCAGAGGAGAGGAGAGCCCGTCCTCGCCCGCCCCTCGTCGAGCCTCGTCCGGATCGTGCGCCGGGCTCGTCGCGACCCCAAGGGAGCGACAGCGGTCGGGCTCGCGTGCCTCTTCGCTCTCTCGGCTCCTCCGCTCTTTCTCCTCGAGCAGCGCTACGCGGAGCAGAGGGCCGCCGCGGCCGCCGCGGAGGATCGGCGCTCGCGGTTCGTCTCCGCCGTGGAGAGCGGCACGGCCGAGGCCGAGGCCGAGCTCGCGAGAGGGACCGCGACGCTCGCCGCGCACGACGCCAAGGGAGCCCGCGAGCGCGCGCAAGCCGCTCTCGAGCAGCTCCAGCGCGTGCCACCTCCTCTGGAGGGAGCGAGCGAGGCCACGACCAAGCTCCGCGCGGCCCAGGTCAAGACGCACCGCCTCCTCGGCGACTGCGCTCGCGCGCTTGGAGAGGACGCGCTCGCGCTCGAGAGCTACAGGGCCGCGTGGGCGCTCGATCCCGCGAGCATCGAGCTCGCCTGCCGACTCGCGGAAGCCGCGGCACAGGCGCGAGACCTCTCGACGGCGGCCGCCGTCCTGGCGACGTTCCCCGAGGGAGCCGTCTCTCGCCCCGACGTCCAGCGAGCGCGCGGCCTCGTCCTCCTCGCCCGCGGCGAGGCGCGAGAGGCGCAGAAGGTCCTCGCGCCGCTCGCGCACACGGGGCCCGATCCGGCGCCCGCGCTCCTCGGCCTCGCGCGAGCGCAGCTCGCATCGGGCGACGCGAAGGCGTGCCTCGCGACGCTCCAGGGCCTCGACAAGAGCGCTCACGGGAGCGCTCAGGCCGTCAGGCTCCGGGCGCGGGCGATGCTGGCGCTGGGAGACGAGCTCGCCGCGGACCGCGAGCTCGAGAAGGCGGTCGAGCGCGAGCCTTCTGACCCCGCGCTCGCGCTCGACTTCGCGCGAGACCTGATCCGCCGGGGAGAGGTCGATCGCGCGCTCGCCCTCGCGGGTCCTCTCGCGAAGCTCGCTCCCGCGGACGCTCTCATCGAGACGGCGCGCGCCCTCGTCCTCGAGGGAGAGATCGGGAAAGCCCGCGAGGCCCTCGCGAGCTGCGCCGCGAGGCCCGAGGGAGGTCCCGCCTGTGCGAGCGCCCTGACGCTCCTCGCGGCGCTCGAGCGCTCGC
>JACQDU010000142.1 GCA_016200955.1 bacterium | reverse complement strand
TACCGCCCGTCCTCGCTCACGGTCCCGCCGAAGCCCCACTCCTTCTCGTCGTCTCGCTTGTAGACGAGCGCGTCCTCGGACTGGGGCGTGCCGATCTTGTGGAAGAAGAGTTTCTGGAAGTAATTCTGCGCGGCGAGCTGCTTCCCCGCCTCCGGCGCGTCGTAGCGGGAGTAGAAGAAGCCGCTCCCGTCCTTCTTCCAGGAAGCGGCGGAGAACTTGACCCAGTCGACCACGTCGGTCAGGTCCTTCCCGGTCTCCACGTCGCGCACCTTCCACGTCTCCCAGTCGGATCCGGCGCTCTGGAGACCGTAAGCGAGGAGCTTCCCGTCCTCGCTCGGGACGTAGCTCTGGAGCGAGACCGTGCCGTCCTTCGAGAGAAGGTTCGGGTCGAGGAGAGCGCGCGGCTCCGCGTCGAGCGTCGCCGCCACGTAGAGGACCGCCTGGTTCTGGAGGCCGTCGTTCTTCGAGAAGAAGTAGCGCCCGCCCTGCTTCCGCGGGACGCCGTAGCGCTCGAAGTCCCAGAGCTTCGTGAGCCTCGCCTTGATCGCCGCGCGCGTGGGCACCATCCCGAGCCACGAGAACGTGAGCTCGTTCTGGGCCTTCACCCACTCCGCCGTCTCCTGGGAGTCGGTGTCCTCGAGCCAGCGGTAGGGATCCTTGACCGCCGTCCCGTGGTAGGTGTCGACCTGATCGACCGTCCGCGTCTTCGGGTAAGAAACCCGGTCCTTTTCGGGAGAGCGAGTGACGTCGTTCCTCACGCCCGACTCCTTCGTTTTTTCCTCGTGAGCGCACGACATGCAGAAGAGCAAGAGAACGAGAGTCGCGCGCGGCCGCGCCATCCTATTCATGCGTCCCTCCCAGGAAGGCGACGAATGAACCACGAGGACGGCGAGAAAGCCAGGCGCCTCTCACCCGACCGGGAGGGCCGGAGCCGCTCCGAGCGTGGGCCCCGAGACCTCGTGCTGGAGGAGACGTCGCCACTCGCTCACCGCGGGGTGAGCGGCGCCCGCGCGCGTGATGATCCCGAAGCGGGTCGGCTCTCCCGGGACGAGGTCGGTCATGTCGAAGAAGACGACCTCGCCCTCGCGGCGGATCGGGCGGTGCGCGCCGCGGCGAGCGGGCTCGGCGATCGGGACGAACGCCGGAGCGAGCCCGGCCGCGACGAACGCCCGGAGCATGTCGGCCGTCGAGGCCTCCGCCGCGACCTTGAGCGTGAGCCCCGCGTCGCGGAAGCGCTTCTCGAGGATCGCTCGCCCGGGAGCGCCGCGCTCGTAGACGCAGAGCGCGATCCCCGCGAGGTCCTCGGGCCTAGGAGCCCGTCTCCGGCGCGCGATCGGATGCGACGCGGGCACGCAGAGAGCGACCCTCATGACGACGAGCGCCTCCTCGCGGATCCCTTCCTGCGGCATCCCGAGGAGAGCGAGCCCCGCGTCGACCTCTCCCGAGGCGACGAGCCTCGCGACCTCCCTCGAGTCGCGCTCGGAGAAGCGGATCTCGAGCCCGACCCTCCTGCGAGCGAGCTCCGCGAGCGTCGGCGCCGCGAGAGCGCGCGCGAGCGCCCCGTCTCCCGCGAGGACGAGGCGCTGGCTCTCGCTCCTGCGGATCCCCTCGAGCGCGGGGCGGAGGGCGGAGAAGAAGGGCGCAATGAACTCGTGGAGCGCGCGGCCCTCCGGCGTCAGGACCGTGCGCCGCGACTTCGCGAGCGCCACGAGAGGGACGCCGAGCGTTCCCTCGAGCTTCCTCACCTGCTGGTAGACGGCGGGCGCGCTCACGGGGTACGGCATGGCGGCCGCCGCTCGCGCGTATCCGCCGGCGACGCCCGTGTAGTAGAAGCCCTCGAGCTGGTGAAGGCGGACGTCCATGGTTCTCCTCCCGGGGAAAGGTTAAGCCCAGCTTAACGAAAGTCGATCGTCATGTTTCGCCCTCGGAAGACGCGCCGCCGGTACGGTCCGGGAAGCTCGGAGGGAACATGGGAGCCCCGCGGATCGCCTCCTTCTTCGTCCTCGGAGCGGCGGTGCTCGCGCTCCCGGGATGCGTCGGGCACGTCTCGCGCCTCGATGGCTCGGGGGCCCTTCTGCGACGGGCCCTTCTCCCGGGAAGAGATCGGAGGAGGCGACGGAGGCGCCGTCCACCGCCCGCGCGCACGGGGCGAGAGCGATCAGGTCGAGCTCATCACGCCCCGCTCCGCCTCGAGGCTCTCGTGCAAGGCGTCCATCGAGCAGCCCCGGATCGCTCTGGGAAGGCAAGGCCAGCGCGATCGCAGTCGACCGCGAGAGGGGCGCGGTCTGGATCGCCGCGACGGCGCCGCTCGCGGTCATCGACTGCGTTCGCCTCGCTGATGGCTCGACGTTCTTCCGCGTCCCTCCTGCCGGAGGCGCTCAGGAAGGGCGGCCTCGCGATCGTCGTCTCCGGGAGGAGCGCCGTCGTCTACGCCCAGGACGCTCCGCTCGACGACGCCCTGCTCATCTCTCCCGACGCGGGCTCGACGTTCTCTCTGGCCGCGAGGTCTCCGGGAGGAGCCGAGGGAGGGAGCGCGGACGACGGCTCGATCCCTCCTCTCATCAGTGGAAGATCGACGGAGCAGGCTGGGACGCGAGCGGCGCCGTGCTCACGAGCGGCGACGAGAGGCTCATCGTCGCCGCCGACGGCGCCGTCCGCGTCGAGGGCTGGGGGCGCTCGAGGCGCTCGGGCGCGGCGGGAGCTACCTCGTGAACGGAATCGCGCTCGTGGGAGAGCTCGGGCTCTGGACGGTCCTCGTGGCCGGCGTGATCGTCCTCGTGCCGGTCGCCGTGGTCCTGCTCGTCCCGCCGGTGCCTTTCATTCGGTGACGGACACACTCGAGACCTTCGCGATCTTCTTCTCGAGCGTCGCGTAGTCGATCTCGACGTAAGGATCGGCCTTCTCGTCGTCCGCGACCGCCGCGAGCGGGAGAGCGAGCGCGAGCGAAGCGAGAGCGGGTGCGAGGCGCCTCATGGTCCTCTCCCGTTCACTCGAGCTTGACCTTCAGGTCGGTCGGGACTGCCGACGAGGAGGCTGAGCTGCGTCTCGCCCTCGAGCTTGAGCTCGGGCTCGCCCCAGATCGCGAACGCGAGCGGGCCGTTCGGCGAGGGCCGCAGCACGGGCGCCGTCGCGGGAGAATTGCCCCACGTCGTGTAGTCGTAGCCCGACGGCGCGTGGCCGCCCGCGATCTTCTCCTTGCCCGCCCACTTCATGGCGAGGACGACGCCGGTCCTCTCCGAGCTGACCTCGAAGCGGAGGTCGGTGTGCACGATGTCGGTGCCGGGAACAGCGAGCTTGTCCTTCGTGAAGACGAACGTGCCCTCTCCCAGGGCCTCCGGCGCGAAGCGCTTCTCGCTCACCGTGAGGTCGCCGTCGCCCTTCGTGTCGAAGTAGAGGATGTCGTACGAGGAGAGGCTCGGCCGCGACTTGTCGAGGACCGCCCAGCAGCGAAACTTCCCCGCGTCGTCGAGGATGAGGAGCGCGTAGAGCGGCTTCCCCGTGTAGAAGGGCTCCTTCGCGATCTTCCGGTCGACCTTCGCGTAGTCGACCTCGACGTAAGAGTCGTTCTTCTTCTCGTCCGCGAGCCTCGAGAGCGGGATCGAGAGCGCGACGACGCCGAGAAGCGCAGCGAGATGCTTCATGGTCTCCCTCCAGCGAGCGCTCACTGTTCTAACTCGCCGTCGCCATGTCGGCATGGACAAAGAGCGATGCCGCGCGGAACGTGCCGTCGTCCCGGAGGCGTTGCCCGCTGCGGAGATCCTGGTTAGATTGCCCTCCGGGCGCGGAACGGACGAGGAAGATGCCGGACGACTCGCGGCTCGTCACGTGCGATCGATGTGCCTTTCCGACACCCTCGGACCGCTCGAACTGCCAGGGCTGCGGAGCGCCGCTGCCCGAGCATCTGAGGACGGCCGTCCCGAAGGGTGAAGCGCCGCGCGCGGCGGGACCCGCCACGCGCTGGGCCGGGATCCAGGGAGAGCGCGTCGAGGTCCGCGCGCCGACCCGGATCGTCCGCGAGCGGCGCTTCATGAGTGCCGAGGCGCCCGCAGCTCCGGCACCGCCCGCTCCCGCGTCTCCGGCTCCCGCGCCTCCGGTTCCCGGTCCCGCTCCGAAGCTTCCGGAAGAGCTCGTCGGCGCCGTCGTCGACGGCCACTACCGGATCGTCGCCAAGCTCGGCGAGGGCGGCATGGGAGTCGTCTTCGACGCGTTCGACCTGAACCTCGAGCGGCGCGTCGCGATGAAGGTCATCCAGGCGAACCTGCGCGAGAACCCGTCGTTCGTCGAGCGTTTCCGGCGCGAGGCCAAGATCGTCGCGCAGCTCAAGCATCCGAACCTCCTCGAGTGCTACGACTTCGGCGTCGACGAGACGCTCGGCGCTCTCTACATGATCCTCCCTCTCCTCGAGGGCACGAGCCTCGACAAGGTCCTCAAGGACGGGGGAGCGCTCGCTCCCGCGCGCGCGATCGGGATCGCTCGCCAGATGCTCGGAGCGCTCGAGTGCGCTCACGAGCGATGCATCATCCACCGGGACATCAAGCCGGCGAACATCTTCCTCGAGCAGACGGCGAACGGCGAGCAGGTGAAGCTCCTGGACTTCGGCCTCGCCCACGACGAGATCGCGAGCATGTTCGCCAAGTCGGGCGCCGCTCTCACGAACACGGGCACGCTCCTCGGGACCCCGGCTTACATGTCGCCCGAGCAGATCGCGGTGAAGGGGATCACCGCGCTCTCGGACGTCTACGCCGCCGGCTGCGTGGTCTACGAGATGCTCACGGGGCGCCCCGTGTTCGGCGGCGAGTCCATAGGCGACATCGTGGCGAAGCAGCTCCGCGACGCGCCGCCCGTCGACCCGCTCCGCGACCAGCTCATCCCGGGAGAGATCGAGCGCGTCGTCCTCAAGGCGCTCGCGAAGAAGCCGGCCGACCGCCACGCGAGCGCACGGAGCTTCTGCTCCGCTCTCGAGGAAGCGGCCCGGTACGAGCCGACCATGTCGCTGCCGCCGCCGCCGGCCGTGGTCGCCCCGGCGGCGCCGCCTTCTCCCGCGCCGGCGCTCCCGCGTCCCGCGCCTCCGCCGTCGCGCCGGGTCGCACCGCCGGCCCGCGCGATCGCCCCCAGCGAGCCCGCGCCCCCTCAAGGCCCGCTCACGACGGGCGAATGGGTCGGGATGCTCGACCTCGCCGCCCCGGCGGTCCCGGCTCCGCCGCCCGTCGCTCCGACGCCACGAGCGGAGCCGGCTCAGACGCCGCCTCGAGCGCCGCTGCCCGCGGCCCCGCCTCCCTCCTCCGGTCGCCACCCTGCGATCGAGCTCGATGGGCGGCGCTCGCCCACTGCCTCGGGGGCGAGCACGCAGAGGTTCTCCACGTCGGAGATCCTGAGAGTCCCCAGGGTGGCGCCGACCGCTCGCGCCCCGCAGACCGGGCCGGGCGCGAGGGACGAGGACGTCGTCGCGTGGCTCTCGTGCGCTCCGCTCCCGCCGTTCGCGCTCGGCGCGAGCCCCGTCGTGAAGATCGGCC
>JACQDU010000141.1 GCA_016200955.1 bacterium | reverse complement strand
GGAGAAGCGCCGGATCCTCGCCGACCGATCGCTGCCGGAGCCGGAGATCAAGGCTCGTCTCTCGTTCCTCGACGAGAAGGAGCGCGAGCTCGAGAAGAACTTCGAGACGATCGGAAGGCAGATCGAGAAGAACGACGGCGACATCATGGACAAGGCGGACCTGCTCTCCGAGCTGTGACACGGGCACGAGAGCTGCACGGAGTCGGAGAAGAGCAGGCCCACGAACGATCCGTGTCCGGGTAGAGAACGCGGGTCCACTGGGAGACAGGAGCACTCATGGCGAAGGCGATCGACATCGGCACCTCTTTCATAGTCGGAGCCGAGCTCAAGAACGGGAAAGAGGTCTTCACGATCGAGCGGGACGCGTTCTTCTCGATGCCGAAGGAAGACTTCGCCGAGGAGATGCTCCACGACGCCGGGGCGAAGTACCTCCTCAAGGGCGACCAGATCTACGTCGTGGGAGAGGACGCCCTCCGCTACTGCATGATCACGGGCAAGCAGGAGAACTACCGCCGCCCGATGAAGAAGGGCGTCCTGAACCCGGGCGAGGAGGAGGCCGTCCCGCTCCTCGAGCGCCTCGTCGAGGGGATCATCGGCAAGCCCGCCTTCCCGGGCGAGGTCATCGCCGCGACGATCCCCGCTCCTCCGCTCGAGACGGACATGGACATCACGTTCCACAAGATCGTGATCGAGCGCTTCCTCAAGAAGCTCGGCTACGACGTGAGGATCCTGAACGAGGCGCTCGCGATCATCTACGCCGAGAACCCCGTCGTCGACGACTCGATGGGCAAGGCGCCGTTCTCGGGGATCGGCATCAGCTTCGGCGCGGGCATGACGAACCTCGTCGTGGCCTGGCGGGCGAAGAAGCTGTTCGAGATATCGATCGCCCGCGGCGGCGACTGGATCGACGAGAGCGTCTCGCGCGTCCGCAACGTCCCCGTGGGAAAGGTGACGCACGAGAAGGAGAAGCGCCTCGACCTCACGAAGGTCAACCCGCGCGACTCGATCGCCGTCGGCCTCGAGATCTACCACGAGGAGCTCGTCAAGTTCGCGCTCAGGCAGTTCCAGGCTCACTTCAAGGCCAGCCAGAGCGTCGTCGAGAGCCCCATGGAGGTCGTCCTCGCGGGCGGCACCGCTCTCGTGCCCGGGTTCCTCGAGCTCTTCAACCGCTGCCTCTCCGAGGTCGGAGCTCCGGTTCCCGTGGGAAAGGTGCGGCTCGCCAAGGACCCCTTGCGAGCCGTCGCGAAGGGCTCGCTCGTCGCGGCCCTCTCCATGGAGAAGAAGAAGCTCGCGACGAAGGAAGGGCCGGGCGCGCCCCGCGCCGACGGCACGAAGCGCGTCGCCGTCTCCGCCGGGAACGGGGAGCCGGCGCTCCCCGAGGTCGATGTCGAGGTCAAGGGCTAGCCCTCGAGGGAACGTGGGGGCACGAGCCCCCGCGAACGAGTGAAGCACGGAGGTCGCACGGGCGTGAGCGAATCGCAGAGGGATCAGGGGCTCGAGGTCATCGTCGAGCCGGGCGTCGTCCCGAAGGGGACATTCGACCTGCGCTCGCTCGATGCTTCGCCCGGAGCGGTGCCGCCCAGGCGCCGGGTCGAGCCCGACGGGCGAGTCTTCGCTCTCGCTGGCATGAACCCCGACTCGGCGGCGACGACCATCGTCGTGCGCACTCCGGTGGCGACGCCCGCCGTCGAGACGCCCTCGGCCGTGGCGAACCAGGAGGCGCTCAACCTGGACGCGAGCGAGACGGGCGCGATCGACATCGGGAAAGACAAGCTCGCCGCCGCGGGGCGCAGGAGCCCGCGCCGCCCGATCCGCGAGAACGCGGAGTCCGTGATCCCGCCGCGCCCCGCTTCGGCCGATAAGGGCTCCTCTCGCGTGCCCGCGGGAGCGCTCCTGCCGGAGGACGATCACGAGACGGCGCAGATCTCGGGCGGGTTCGCGTCGGGGCTCGTGACGCTCTTCAAGGTCACGCTCGTGCTCTCGGCGTTCACTCTCCTGAGCATCTGCACTTACCTCTACTGGAACGACCTGCTGCCGTGGTCGCCGCAGCCGGCCGTCGCGAACGGCAAGAAGCCGCTCGACACGGGCACGCCTCCTCCTCCGAAGCCGATCGAGAAGCCGACCCTCGAGATCAAGCCCGAGGTGGCCTCCGTCCCGACCGAGTCCGTGGCCTCCGTCGCGACGACGTCGACGCCCGAGGTCGCGAAGCGCGATCCGATCGGCGAGAAGGAGTTCCCTCCGGTCACGCCCGAGGCCGTGAAGCCCGAGGTCAAGAAGCCGGAGGCTCCATCGGCCGAGGGCGCGGTCGAGCAGGAGGCCGACTACGACGTTCACAGGGTCGAGCAGCTCCGCGCGGAGGCCGTGAACCTCTACCTCCAGGGTCGGGCCGCGAAGACTCCCGCGGAGGCCGCGAAGAAGTTCGACGAGTCCCTCAGGAAGCTCGAGGAGCTCCTCGCGCTCAAGCCGAAGGACTCGGACGCGCTCTTCCGGAAGGGGAACAACCTCCACGCGAAGGGCGAGTTCGCGGAGGCGGCGAAGGCCTACCAGGCGGCAGCGGCCCTCTCGTCGAGCGACGCTCGCCCGTGGAACAACCTCGGGTTGATCCGCGAGGCGCAGCGCGACTACCGCGCCGCGCGCGCGGCGTACGAGAAGGGCCTCACGTGCGACTCTCGCAACGCCGACGTGCTCACCAACCTCGGCCGCCTCGAGATCAACTCGGACCCCAAGGCCGCCCTCGTCCACTTCGACAAGGCGATCGAGCGCGACGAGCGCTACGTCTACCCGCGCTACAACCGGGCCGTCCTCCTCGCGCTCAAGCTGAACCGCGCGGACGAGGCGAAGAAGGAGCTCGAGAAGATCGCGGGCGAGGAGTCCCCGCTCCGCGCGGACTCGCTCCAGATGCTGGGAGACGTCGCGCTGAGCACCGGCCAGATATCCGAGGCCGAGGGCTTCTACCAGCGCGCGCTCGCGGCGAACCCCGAGCTCGACGGGGCGCGGCTGAGCCTCGGCGTCGCGTTCTACACGCGCGGAGACAACGAGAAGGCGGAGAAGGAGCTCAACCTCTACCTGAAGAAGCACCCGAAGTCCTCCGAGGGCTGGCACACGCTCGGCGCGGCTCTCGCGCGCCTCGTCCGGCTCAAGGAAGCGAAGTCCGCCTACGAGAGGGCCCTCGCCGAGGACGACAAGGACGCCGAGCTCCACTACGACTACGCCCTCTGCGCGGAGAGGTTCGGGAACTTCAACTTCGCGATCCCGGAGTACGAGCGCGTGCTCAAGATCGACGCGAAGCACTGGAAGGCGCTCTCGAACCTCGCGCGGCTCTACCACGTCGCCGGCCGCGACACGACCGCGCTCGACCTCGTCGACAAGTCGATCGCGATCCAGCCAGGCTGGGCGAACTCGCACCTCCTCCGCGGGAACGTCCTCGTCGCGCTCGGGCGGAAGGCCGAGGCGCGGGCCGCGCTCGAGCAGTTCCTGAAAATGGCGACGCCCGGCGACAAGAAGATCGACGACGTGAGGAAGGCGCTCGAGACGTCGAGCGAGCTCGTCTCCCTGCCCGATGCCCCGCGACCGGACGGGGCGCCCAAGTAAGATGGCGCCGGCTCGCGGAGCGAGCGGTTAGTGGCGACCCCGGCGCGAACCTCGTCCCTGATATCGCGAGTCGTGGCCCTCGTCGCGCTCGCGCTGTTCGCGATCGAGATCGGGACGCTCGTCCCGTTCACCTACCTCTACTGGGAGCGGCTCCTCGAGCTGCGCCGCGAGGCGCTCGAGCGGCAAGCGCTCGCGGCCCGACCTCACGTGCGCGAGGCTCTCCTGCGGGAGAAGCACAACGAGTCCTTCAAGACGGACGAGCCGCCCGAGTTCGAGGACGGCCTCGAGTGCTTCATCTACACGGCCTCGGGCGAGTACCGCTTGACCGTCTCCCACGAGCTCGCGCCGGTCAAGAACGCGCCGCCCCGGAGCGTCGCGCTCGCAGCGTTCGAGCCGGACGCGAAGCCGGTCTTCTTCGAGCAAGGAGGCGTCCTCGTCTACGTGGCGCCGCTCCACCTGGAGCCCCGCGCGGCCGGGAGGTCGGACGCGGTCCTCTACGTCTCGGCCCCTCTCTCGGAGATGAAGAAGCAGTTCGCCTCGTACGGGATCCTCTCGTTCCTCGTGGGCGGAGCGACGCTCCTCCTCATGGGGACGATCACCGTCTATCACCTGAGGCAACGCTTCCTCCTCCCGCTCGCGCGGATCATCGCCGCCGACAACGCCGCGCGCCGCGGCGAGCGCGAGAGGATCCTGATCCGCGACGAGAACATCCCGCAAGACGAGCTCGGCGCGATCATGCGCTCGCGGAACGCTCTCATAGGCCGCATGACATCCGCTCAGCGCGCGCTCGACGAGAAGAACGCCGAGCTCGAGAAGCAACGGGAGGAGCTCGCCGCGTGGGGCCGCGAGCTCGAGCGGCTCGTCCAGGAGAAGACGCAGGAGCTCGTCCAGGCGCGGGAGAGCCTCTACGTGACGGAGAAGCTCGCCGCCCTCGGCCGCCTCGCGGCCATGGTCGCTCACGAGATCAACAACCCTCTCGCCTCGATCGCCGGATACGCCGAGGAGGTGCGCGAGCGCCTCGCCGAGATCGAGGGAACGCCCGGCGACCTCCCCGAGGGTCTGCGCGTGATCGAGGACCAGGCCTTCCGCTGCAAGGAGATCCTGAAGCGCCTCCTCGGCCTCGCGCGCTCGGACAAGTTCAAGGTCGAGCCCGTGGACCTGGGAGCGCTCGCGCGCGACACCGTGCACCTCTGCGAGCCGAGCGCTCGCAGGAAGGGGATCGTGCTCGAAGTGCGCGCGAGGGACGGCCTCGTCGCGCGGAGCGACCTCTCGTCGATCCAGCAGGTGATCCTGAACCTCGTCGAGAACGCGCTCGACGCCGCCGGCGCCGCGCGCGAGTCGCGCGGCAAGGGCGGCCATGTCGTCGTCTCCGTGGCCGCGCGGTCCGAGGGCGGGCTCGAGGGCGGGCGCGAGTTCGTGATCCGCGTCGCCGACGACGGCTTCGGCGTCGCGGAGGCGATCCGCGACCGCGTGTTCGACCCCTATTACACGACGAAGCCCGTCGGGCGAGGCACGGGTCTCGGCCTCGCGATCTGCCAGTCGATCGTCGAGCGCCTCGGAGGCCGGATCGAGATCGAGAGCGTCGAGGGCCAGGGAGCGACCTTCATCGTCGTCCTCCCGCACGATCTGCCACCCGGCGCCGAGAAGGCGACTCCCACCGGCGGGATCTGGCGCGCGGGAGAGGACACGCCGCTCCCCGTCCGCGAGGAGGAGATCTCGTCCGCGCCCACCGTGATCCCCGCCCGCCGCGAGTCCGAGGGAGAGGCCGCCTTCGCCGCCGCCGCGCGCGCCGCGGAGGAGGCCGCGGCCTCGGCCGACCCGGACGCTCCGAGCGCTCTCGCGGCGACCGCGAGCGACGCCGATCCCGACGCGCGAGCGGCTCCGAGCGACGAGCTCATCTAGGCTTCGCGGTTTTGGGTCTACCCGAAGGCGATCGCTCCCCTGCTCGTCTCGCAGGGGGAACGGCCGACCGCGACTTACCCGGGCGACGTGAACTGACGGAGCCGTCCGCGCGTCCGGCAACCCCGCGCTGGGCGGAAGGCGCACTCTCGTGAGACGAACGTGGACGAGGTCCAAGCCGTTCTCTCGGTGAGCACAGCGGAGCTCTCTCGGCTTGCGTTTCAAGGCGTGAAAAGGTCATGAAAGGAAACGCGCGCGGCGCCGGGGGGACGCGACTGGCAAGCTTTTCGTTCCAAGGGCTCTCGACGATCGGCCCCCGCTCTCCGCGGGAGCGGGTTCTCTGCCGAGCCGTAAGTGGCTTGGTGGGGGATGGCTCGGGCGGTCGTAGACCAGTTCGTCGAAGCTCCGTCCCCGCGAGGGGGCGGCGCACGAGGCGTACGGGAGGGCGGAAGAAACCGGGGAGTGCCCGTTTGGGCTCTACCGCGCTTCCGCTCTCGCTGGGACCGCCCGAGTTGTCCCCCACCAAGCCCACCTTCTCTTCGTGGAGAAGAGAGCTGAGAAGTGGGTTGCCCGTGAGGGTGAAGGAAGCCTTCGCGTGGCGATTGCAACGCTTCGGTCCGGCCCGGACCCAAGCGGCCGCTCTCCTTTGGCCTCGGACATGCCGGGTGGCCGCCGGTGACGCCCGGCACCCGACGACCCCACATAGCGAGGATGCGGCGTGTGAGAACGCTGCGCTTGGGCGCTCGAAAGAACGAGCGCCACCTCCTCCTGTCCGGCGCTGGGAAAAGCGCTCCGGTCCTGTAAGCTCTCGCCATGCTCCCGTTCCTCTTCCAGGGAAGAAAGCCGCTCGTGGGAGTCGTGCACCTCGCGCCTCTCCCCGGGACGCCGCGCTGGCGCGCGGAGGGAAAGGCATCGCTCGACGAGATCCTCGAGCGAGCGAGGGAGCAGGCGAGCGGCCTCCTCGCGACGGGCTTCGATGGGCTCATCGTCGAGAACTACGGCGACGCCCCCTTCGAGCGCGAGAGCGTGCCGCCCGAGATCGTCGCCAGCATGGCCCTCGCCGTCGGGGAGGTCATGGGAGTCGCGCGCGGCGCCCCGGTCGGCGTGAATGTCCTCCGCAACGACGCGCGCGCCGCGCTCGGGATCGCGGTCGCGTGCGGCGCCCGCTTCGTGAGAGTCAACGTCCACCAGGGAGTCGCGGCGACCGACCAGGGGATCGTCGTGGGCCGCGCCGCCGAGACCCTTCGCGCGCGCGACCTCCTCGCCGCGTCGGGAGAGCAGGCGTCGGTCGCGATCTGGGCCGACGTCCACGTGAAGCATGCCAGGCCGCTCGACTCCGACGACGTGGCGCGCGCCGCGAGCGACGCGGTCGAGCGAGCGCTCGCGGACGCGGTGCTCGTCTCGGGCCCAGCCACGGGCGAGGCGCCCGACGAAGCTCACGTGAGGCGCGCCCGGGAGGGCGCGCGCGGCGCCCCGCTCCTCCTCGCGAGCGGGCTCACCCGGGAGAACGCGGGCCGGCTCGTCCCTCTCGTGGACGGAGCGATCGCGGCCTCCGACGCGCTCGAGGGCGGACGCGCCGGGGCGCGCGTGGATGCCGCCCGCGCGCGAGCGCTCGTCGCCGCCTTCCGCTCCGCGTGCTCTCCCGCTCGGAGGAGCGGGAGACCTCTCAGAAATCGCCGCCGCTAGAGCTGAGGCCGACGACGAAGTAACGAGGCGGGCCCTCCTTTCGAGGAGGGATCCTCACGGTCGGGTCGTACGTGAGGCGGTCGTAGCCGTCGGCGGCGACCGAGAGGGAGTGCATTCCCTCCTCGAGGCGCATGAGGAAGCTGCCGTCCTCCTTCGTCCGCGCGACCCCGCCGAGCGTCACGATCGTTGCGTCGGCGACGCCTCCCTCGACGTCGATGACGCGGCCGCGGAGGAGGATGAAGTCTCCCGGCGGGTCCACGTGGAGCGTGAGCTCGCGGATCGTCTCACCTTCCGCGACCTCGACCGACGCCCACGGGCCCACGTGGAGGAGATCGGTCGCGCGCACGCGGTGCCAGCCCGGGTGCACCTCCCCCACCGAGTAGGCGCCGTCCCAGCCCACGAGGACGCGCGTCAAGTCGCGCGTGCCCCCGCCCGGCTTGTCGGCGTCGCTCTCGACCTCGATGTCGAGCGGGAGGTCTCTCCTGTGGTCCGCGAGGTCCTGGGGAAGCGTCACGCGCCCCGCGAAAGTCGCGGCGCGCACCAGGACGAGGTCGACGGTCGCCTGCGCTCCGTTCCTCACGTCGGCTCTCGCCCACTCGCTCGGGCAGAAGCCGGGAGCGCTCGCGCGGACCCTGTAGCCGGCGTTCGGGACGACCTCGGCCTCGAAGCTCCCGTCCGGCTCCCACTTCTTGAGCTCGCTCGCGGGGATCCTCGTCGCGAAGCCCTTCCTCGTGACGACCGTGAGGACGGGAGAGGGAGGGATATCGCCGGGCCTCCCGTGGATCTTTCCCTGGACCGTCCCGGTCGGGACACTCCTGAGCTCGATCCTCACGGGATCGCGCTCGGGCGTGATGGAGACCGGCCCCTGGCGGCCGAAGCGCGCGTGCAGGACCTCGACCTGCGCGGGAGCCACGGTCTCGAGACCGAGGTCGCTCGCCTCGATCGTCGCCTTCCCGCCGTCCTTCGTGCGGCGGCGGAACGTCTTGCCGCTCATCTTCCCCAGGAGGAGAGCGTCCGTGACGGGCTTCCCCGCGGGATCGACGACGAGGATCACGAGAGCCTTCTCTCCCGGGCTCGCGCCGATCACGCCCGCCGCCGGGCTCACGCGAGGGAGGACGAGCTTCGCGTTCTGGAAGACGTTCTGCTCCTGCTTCGTCCGGGCGACGAGCCTCGCTCTCTCGGCTCGCTCGATCTCCTCGTCGCTCGGAGCGCGAGGCTCCTCCGGAGCCGCGCTCGAGGGAGGCGCGGGCGTGGGCTCGGTCGAGCCGGGCTTCGGGAGAGGACCCGCCTCGTCCTTCGAGGAAGGCGCGAGCGAAGGAGGAGCGGGCTTCGGGATCGGATCGACCCTGGAGCGCCCGTCCGCTCCCGGCTCGCGCGAGAGCGCGCGAGAGGACTCCTCGCGGGCAAGGAAGAACACGAGCGCCGCGGCCGAGAGGCTCGCGGCCAGGGCGAGGAGAGCCGTCTTCCCGGTGCTCAAGCGAACCCTCCCGCGGGGCGCCGCGTCTCTGACGACGCGGCGCCGCGAGGGTTCATTCGACGGGGTGGGCTCTCAGTGCTTCTCTTCCTTCTTCTCGCCCGCCGGAGCGGCGCCCGAGGGACCGCCCGAGACCACGGGCAAGGCCTTGCCCCCCTCGTGGGGCTTGGGCGGCTCCTTCCGCTCGGCGTGCTCGCCGTACTCGAAGGACTCCTCGTCCTCGTCTTCTTCCTCGAGGTTGATCTCGGTGTAGTCGTCTCCCTCGACGTCCTTCCTGAGCAGGAAGTAGACCTTCGTCATGGCGGAGAAGAAGTACGAGACGAGGTAAGCGAAGATCAGGAGCTTCGCGATCACGAGCCAGAGCCAGATCACGCCCGACGCGAAGATGAGCGAGCTGTCGAGCGCGGGCCAGACGTTGACCTTCCGCACGGGAGCGCCGGGCGGGAGCGGGACCTCGTTGCCGTCCGGCCCGACTTCCCCGATCGGCTTTCCGGTGTCGGGCTCGACCTGCGGGTAGAGGAGAACGTCCTGCTTCGTGACCGGGTCCTTCTGCGTGAAGACCGGATCCTCGATCACGAGACGGCGGTAGAGGAACTCGGCCTTCCCGGGGACGGCGATCCTCTGCTTCTCCCGGATCCCGCCGATCTTGTTCGCGAGCTGGCCGTCGGCCGGGATGATCTGCGTCTTCCGGCCCATGCCCCAGTTCCCGATCGAGAGCGACTTGACCGAGACTCGGAGGAACACGTGCCCGCAGAACAGGAAGACGGCGATGTAAGCGAACGTGAGCGCGTAGGTGAGCAGCACCTGCCACGGCCGGGCGAGGATGTAGTTCCAGGCGCGCGAGACCCCGTCGAACGTGTCCGACGCTTCCGTCGCGATCGCCGCCGCCGCGAGGTTGAACCCGAGGATCCCGAGCACCGCCGCGAAGACGATGAAGAAGGACGAGAGGAGGACCAGGAAGAACAGGAGCCCGACGAGGATGTCTCCGAGGTACGGGATCCTGCCGATCCAGCCCGCGATCGTCGCGTCGCAGATCACGTAGAAGAAGCCCACGATCGCGAGCACGAAGGCGATCGAGAGCAGGTTCGGCATGAACTTGTTCGCCGCGAAGCGGAGCGCGTCCTTGAGCTCGAGCCCTTCCTCGCGCGCGATCTTCATGGCGGCGATCCGGCAGATCGCGCCCGAGAAGAAGGCCCACACGACCGAGGACCAGACGAAGACCGCGAGCCAAGCTCCCGTGAGGATCTCGGTCTTCTCGTGCGAGCCGGAGACGGCCCGGGCGAGGTCCCCGCCGAAGACCGGCACCTTCGCAAGGACGCTCGCGAGCACTCCGTGGAGGAGGGTGTCGAAGGGGATCTCGAGCACGAGCTCGATGCCCCAGATTCCCAGCTGGAAGACGACGATGCCCAAGGCGGCGAGGAGGATCGCGTTCACGTCGAACGGGACCTTCAGCCCGTCGAAGAGCCCGCGCCGCTCCTGGTTGAATCCCTCCACCGGAGTCCCCCTTCTCCCGGGCGGCCCCGTCTTCCGGGCCGCTTCGCGGGCTTCCCGCTGCGGCGGGAAGGAAAGCCTTACTCGTCCGCGTCGTCTTGGTCCGAACCCGTCTTCTCGTGCTCCCGCTCGTTCCCTGCCTCGAGCGGGCCCGGGAGTCGGTCAGGGTCGGCCGGCTCCTCGATTCTGTATTCCTCGGTAACCCAGCCGCCGAGGTCGGCTCCCTTGCACCGCGTCGAGCAGAACGGAAAGCTCGGGTTCCGCGAGATATCCGCAGGATCGTAACGGAACTCGCGGCCGCAGCTCTCGAGGGCGCAACGCGCGGAAGCCGTGCGCGTCGAGTCCCAGGACGGTTTGAGGCGCGACATTCTAGCAGCGTCCCCGGCCGCATCAACCTTCTGCCCGCTCTCGGCTTCGCTCGAGCGGCCCTTCTCTCGCGACGGCTTCTTGCCCTTCTTCTCCGGGCGCTTCTTCACGCCGGGCTCTCGTTCGGAGAAGGAGGAGGAGCGGGCGAGGCCTTTCTCACCTGGACGGCGGCGGGGCGGAGGATCGTGTTCCCGAGCTTGTAGCCCTCGCGAAGGACCATGCCGACCTCGTCCCGGGAGAGGCCGGGGCCGTCCGCCATCATGACGGCCTCGTGCCGGTCGGGGTCGAAGGGCTCTCCCGGCTTCGTCCCGAGAGGAACGACTCCCCGCTGCGCCATGACCTGGAGGAGCTGATCTCTCACGACGATCACTCCCTTCGAGAGGCCCGTCTCGGCCTTCTCGAGGGCCGGGATCGCGGCGTTCAGGTCGTCCGCGACGATCGTCAGCTCTCTCAGGAGGTCCTTCGTCGCTTCCTCGCGGTAGCGCTCCTGCTCGCGGCGGGCGCGCTTCTGGTAGTTGTCGAACTCGGCGAGGGAGCGCAGGTACCTGTCCTTGAGCTCGTCTCTCTCCTTGGCCTTCGCGCGGAGCGAGTCGAGCTCGTCCTGCGAGATCGCGACCGACGGCGCGGCGGGTTTCTCGGGCGGCGCGGGCTCGGGCTTCTGGGGAGCTTCGGGCTCCTTCTCGGCTTCCTTCGCCATGGCTGCGGCCTCGCGCTCCGCGATCTCGCGCGCGGTCTTGATCGGGATGTCTTTTCGGTTGTCCTTCACCATGGGTGCGATCCCTTTTTCGCGTCGGTCAATCCGGGACTCGATTCACTTCACGCGCCGTGACCGTCATCACATCTTCTCGAAGAACGACTTGACCTTCTCGAAGAACGACTTCCGGATGGGAGAGATGTTGGCGTCCTCGGTCTTCGCGAACTCCCGGAGGAGCTCCTCCTGCTTCTTCGTGAGCTTCGGCGGGACGGCGACCGTGACGCGGATGAGCTGATCCCCCTTGCGATACCCGTGAGGATCGGCGATCCCGGCGCCCCGGATCTTGAGAACGTCGCCCGACTGCGTGCCCGACTTGATCTCGAGGTCGCGCTTCCCGTCGAGCGTCGGCACCTCGATGGAGCCGCCGAGCGCGGCCTGGCTGAAGGTGATCGGGAGCTCGAGGAGAACGTCGCTCTCGTGCCTCTCGAAGAACGCGTGGGGCTTCACGGCTATGTAGCAGAAGAGATCGCCTGGCGGAGCGCCGGGATCGCCGGGCTCTCCCTCGCCCGAGATCCGCACGCGCGTGCCGTCGTCCACGCCCGGCGGGATCTGGACCTCGATATCGCGCTTCCTGGGAATGCGGCCGCGGCCCGAGCAAGCCGAGCACGGCTCGTCCACGAAGGAGCCGGCGCCTCCGCACTTCGGGCACGCCGTCCTCACCTGGAAGAAACCGGAGCTTTGAATGACCTCGCCGCGACCGCCGCAGAGGTCGCACGTCTTGGGCTTGGAGCCCGGCTTCGCGCCCGATCCCTCGCAGTCCGTGCAACGCTCGGCTCTCCTGAGCTCGATCGTCTTCTTCGTTCCCTTGGCCGCCTCGAGGAACTCGAGCACGATCTCGACCTTGAGCGAAGACCCGCGCCTGGGACCGCGTCTCCGGCCGCCGCCGCCGAAGAGCCCCTCGAAGATCCCGCCTCCGAAGATGTCGCCGAAGCTCTCGAAGATCTCCTCGAAGCTCGAGTACTGGGGCATCGAGGTTCCCTTGAGGCCCTCGTGCCCGAACTGGTCGTAGCGAGCGCGCTTCTCCGGGTCCTGGAGGACCTCGTAGGCCTCGGCCGCCTCCTTGAACTTGTCCTCGGAGGCCTTGTCGCCCGGGTTCTTGTCGGGGTGGAACTCCTTCGCGGCGGTCCGGAAGGCCTTCTTGATCTCGTCTTGCGACGCGGTCTTCTCGACGCCCAGGACCTCGTAGTAGTCGCGCTTCACCTGCGGCATCGTATCAGCGCATCCTGACGCGTCCTGGTTTTCCGAGAGGGAGAAACGACCGTTCGGAAGAGAGAAGAATCACTTGTCGCCGGGCACTGGGCACTGGGCACTGGGCATTCGTTCCCGTCCCGAGGTCGATGCGAGCCCAGGCTACTTCGAGCCGCTGCCGGTCGAGTCCCCGCCGCCGCCCTTGCCGTGGCCGCCCTCGTGGGCCTTGAACCTCTCGAGGCCCTTCTCGAGGTCCGAGTTCTTGTGGCGCTTGGCGTAGGTGCGCGCGTACTCGAGCTGCTCCATGTAAGAGTTGAAGTCCTCGCCCACCGTCGTCCGGTAGCTCTCCTTCGCCACGGAGAGCTCGGCTTCGAGCTTCGTGATCGTGGCCGCAAGAGGCTCGGCCTTCTTCGCCGTCTCGACGATCGCGTGGAGGACCTTAGGATCGTTGCCACCCATGTCCGGGTGAGCGGCCTTGAAAGGCTTTATGAACTCGCCGTAGCCGATCGCCTTCTTCGGGAAGTCGGCCGGCGGGTGAAACTTGGTCGCCGCCTTGTCCTTCTTGTCCACGCGCGCGTCTCCCTTCTCGAAAGGCCCGAAGTCCTTCTTCGGCCGTGCGTTCCACGACTACGACTCGGGTGAGTTGAACGACGACGGGTTGTAGATGAGAGACGGCGTTTGGTCTTTCAACTACGAACGCTTGTAGTTCAACTCCAAGAGCCCGGAGTCAGGGAAGAAAAAGAAGATAACCGCAGAGGCGCAGAGGACGCAGAGGACCGCCGAGAGCCGCTCTGCGAAACTCTGCGTATCTTTGCGCCTCTGCGGTTCATGTCTTTTCTCTTACCGGATGGCTCCCTCGATGACCTTCTTCTTCTCCTTGAGATCCGTGACGAGAGCCTCGGTCGTGAGCATGAGAGCCGCGACCGAAGCGGCGTTCTGGAGAGCCGACCGCGTGACCTTCGTCGGGTCCACGATCCCCGCCTCGAACATGTCCACGTAGACGCCGTTCAAGGCATCGAAGCCCTTGTTCACGGAGAGCGTCTTCACTTCCTCGACGACGACTCGCCCGTTCATGCCGGAGTTCGCGGCGATCTGGCGGAGCGGATACTCGAGGACGCGGCGCACGATCGATGCCCCGAGCTTCTCGTCTCCCTCGAGCTTCTTCTCCGCGGCCTCGACCGCGGGGATCACGCGGATGCAGGCGACGCCGCCACCGGGCACGATCCCCTCCTCGACGGCCGCGCGGGTCGCGTGGAGAGCGTCCTCGACGCGAGCCTTCTTCTCCTTCATCTCGGTCTCGGTCGCGGCGCCGACCTTGACGACGGCGACTCCGCCCGCGATCTTCGCGAGGCGCTCGTTCAGCTTCTCCTTGTCGTAGTCCGAGGTCGATTGCTCCACGAGCGCCTTGATCTGGGCGCAGCGAGCCTTGATGTCGTCCTTCTTGCCCGCGCCCTCGATCAGGGTCGTCTTGTCCTTCTCGACGCGAACCTTCTTCGAGTGGCCGAGCATCTTGAGCGTCACGTTCTCGAGCTTCCCGCCGGTGTCCTCGGAGATCAGCTCGCCGCCCGAGAGGATCGCGATGTCCTCGAGCATCTGCTTCCTGCGGTCGCCGAAGCCCGGAGCCTTGACCGCGCAGACCTTGAGGACACCCCGGAGCCTGTTGATCACGAGAGTCGCGAGGGCCTCTCCCTCGACTTCTTCCGCGATGATGAGAAGAGACTTGCCCGTCTGCGCGACCTTCTCGAGCACGGGGAGCAGCTCTCTCAGGTTCGCGATCTTCTTCTCGTGGATGAGGATATGCACGTCCTCGAGCTCGCAGAGCATGGACTCGGGCTGGTTCACGAAGTAGGGCGAGATGTAGCCCTTGTCGAACTGGAGGCCCTCGACCACGTCGAGCTGCGTCTCGATTCCCTGCGCTTCCTCGACGGTGATGACGCCGTCCTTCCCGATCCTCTCCATGGCGTCGGCGATGAGGTCGCCGATCGTCTTGTCGGAGTTCGCGGAGATCGTCCCGACCTGGGCGATCTGAGCCTTCCCCTTGACGGGGCGAGAGAGCTTCTTGAGCTCGTCCACCGCGGCCAGGACGGCCGTCTCGATTCCCCGCTTGAGCGCCATGGGATTCGCCCCGGCGGAGAGGGCCTTGAGCCCTTCGTTGAAGATCGCCTCGGCGAAGACCGTCGCGGTCGTCGTGCCGTCTCCGGCCACGTCCGAGGTCTTCGAGGCGACCTCGTTGACCATGCGGGCTCCCATGTTCTCGAAGGGATCCTCGAGCTCGATCTCCTTCGCGACGGTCACGCCGTCTTTCGTGATCAGAGGAGACCCGTAAGACTTCTGGAGGATCACGTTCCGGCCGGTCGGGCCGAGAGTGACCTTGACCGCGCGGGCCAGCTTGGACGCGCCGATCTTGATCTTGTTGCGCGCGTCGTCCTCGTAGAGCAGTTGCTTCGCCACGGGTTACTTGC
>JACQDU010000095.1 GCA_016200955.1 bacterium | reverse complement strand
GGCGGCAGGAGGAACAGGAAGAAGCGCGGAAAGAAGAGCGGCCGCGCGACCGTCCACGCGACCGCCGTCGTCAAGACGACGCTCGCGGTGGCGAGGGCGAGGTGGTCCTTCTCCCGGAAGGACGACCACGCACCGGCGCTCACGAGGAGGACGAGGAGAGCGCCGAGGACCCACGGCGAGACCCAGCCCGGGAGGAGCCGGAGGTCGTTGATCGAGAGCATCTCGCCGATCTTCGCGAGCCTCTCGAGCGACGGCGCCCCGCCGTCGAAGGGGCTCTCCTCCGTGAGGCCCGTCCACTTGCGCGCGAAGCCCGAGAGGATGCGGAGGATCGGCGCGTAGAGGGCGACGCCGAGCGCGAGCCCGGAGCCCAGGGTGAGGAGCGTCCGCCGCCTCGACTCCCACCGGGCTCCCGGCGCAAGGGCGGAGTACGCGATCAGGCCCGCGACGACGATCCCGAGCGTCAGGTGGAAGAACAGCCCGAGCCCGACCGCGAGCGCGAGCGATCCCCTGCGCTTCCAGGTCGTCTCCCCCCGTTCTTCCAGGAGAGAGAGCGTGAGCCCGATCACGAGCGGAGTCGCGAGGAGGAGCCCCGCGTAGCCGCGGACTTCCTGGGAGTAAGCGACGAGCGTCGGATGCGCGAGCGCGAGGACCGCCGCCGCTCCCGCCGCGGCCCACGAGAAGGCCCGCTTCCCCGACCTGCCGGCGAGCCACGCGACGGCGAGGATGGCGAGCGCTCCCAGGAGGACGGAGGGCGCGCGGAGGACGAGCTTGTCCTCGCTCCCCGTGAGCCGGCCCGCGGCCCACGCGAGGACCGAGGCGAGAGGGTGGTTGTTCGCCTCCCGCTGCCGGCCGAAGGCGTTCACGAACGAGTCGAGGAACCTCCGCTGCGTGAAGAGCTCGTCGTACCAGAGGCTCCGGGAGAGCCCGGGGATCCTCACGGCGACCGCCGCGACGAAGAGCCACGCCGCGAGAGGGTGCACGGGGCCCAGCCAGGGCCAGCTCATGCGAGGAGCGGGCTTCTCCATGCGCGGATTGTAAAGGACCCGCGACGGTCCGGCGACTTGACTGGCGGCGCCCGCCGTGCAACGGTCTCTCAGGGAAGATGCCCGAATCGGTTCCGCGTTGGCAGGCTCTCTTCGACGCTTACCGGAACGACCTCGCCCGGGGCGTCGAGTGGCTGCTCGTCGGGCGCGCCGCCCTCGTCCTCGGCTCGCTCGCCGTGCTCCTCATCTACGAGGAGGGCTGGCCGCACATCTTCCCCGCGGCTTACATCGTCCTCGTCGGGGCGCTCGTCCTCTCGGTCGGCTACCTCGTCGCCTACCGCCGCGTCCGCGACCTCGAGCAGTTCGTCCTCGTGCAGATCGTGCTCGACGTGCTCCTCGAGACGCTCCTCGTGTACCTCACGGGAGGCGTCTACAACGTCGGGTTCGGCTTCCTCTACTTCGCCTCGATCCTCTCCGCGAGCCTCCTCCTCTCCGAGGGCGCGGGCATCGTGCTCGCGACCATGTCCACGGCGGCGCTCGGGCTCGTGGCGCTCGCTTACTGGCTCGCGGCGGACCTGAAGTTCACGCCGCCTCTCCTGACGACGGAGCTCCTCCGCAACGTCGACCAGCGCTGGGGAGCGATCGTCTCGAACCTCCTGTTCGCCGGGATCGGCTTCCACCTGGTCGCGGTCCTCGCGGCCCTGCTTCCTTACAGGATGACCCGCGTCAAGATCCTCTACGACGAGATCCTCGACGCCATGCGCGAGGGGCTCGTCGCCGTGGACAACGTGGGGAAGATCGTCTTCGTGAACCGCGAGGCGCGCAGGCTCCTGAACTGGGAGGGAATCGGGCGCATGGTGGGCCGACGCTTCCCCGAGCTCCTCAAGCGCCGCGAGGACAGGAAGATCCTCGAGCTCCTCACGTCGGACGTGAACCTCCACGAGGAGATCGAGCTCGAGATCCGGGGGCGCGGCGTGGTCGCCGTCGAGGCCAAGACCGCGATCCTGAAAGACGTCCGGGGGAGAACGCGCGGCGTCATCGGAGTCTTCGCCGACGCGACCTTCCAGCGGCGCGTGGCGGAGATGGAGACGCGCCTCGCGCGCCTCGAGGGCACGGAGGAGATGGCCCTCGGCATCGCCCACGAGATCCGGAACCCGCTCGCCTCGATCCGCGGCGCCGTCCAGGAGCTCGTGAGAGGCGGCGACGCGAGCCGCTCCGAGGACGACCGGAAGCTCGGAGAGATCGTCACGCGCGAGAGCGACCGCCTCGACAGGATCGTCCAGGAG
>JACQDU010000094.1 GCA_016200955.1 bacterium | reverse complement strand
GGCGGGCCCTTCTGGGGGCAGGTCCCTCGCTTCCTCGTGCGGACGGGAGCGGAGACGAAGCTCGCCGCCGACACCGCCGCCGGCTACAACGAGCACGGCCTCGCGCTCCAGGCCAAGGGCGACCTCGAGGGCGCGATCGCCGCCTTCACGCGCGCGATCGAGCTCGAGCCGCGCGCTCTGCCGGGGCGGATGAACCGGGGGAACGCTCGCCGCGCGAAGGACGACCTCGAGGGCGCGCTCGCGGACCTGACGAAGGCGACGGAGCTCGCCCCGCGCGCCGCCCTCGCCTGGGCGAACCGGGCGAACGTCCTGGCCGACCAGGGCGCCTTCGAGAAGGCCGCGCTCGACTTCACGAAGGCGATCGAGCTCGAGGCGGGCCTCGCGATCGCGTGGCTGGGCCGCGGGACGGCGTATCAGGCGCTGGGGGACCTCGACCGCGCGCTCGCCGATTACACGAAGGCCATCGAGCTCGACCCGCGCGACGCGACCGCCTCGACGAACCGCGGGGTCGTCCGCAAGATGAAGGGTGACCTCGACGGCTCGATCGCCGACCACACGCGAGCGATCGAGCTGGACCCGCGTTACGCCCTGGCCTTCCTGAACCGCGGGTGCGCTCGCGTGGACAAGGACGACCTCGACGGGGCCGTGGCCGACCTCACCAAGGCCATCGAGCTCGACCCGCGCTCGGCGACCGCGTGGACGATCCGCGGGGTCCTCCGGCTCCGGAAGGGCGACGCGGAGGGCGCGATCGCGGACGAGACGCGCGCGATCGAGCTACGCCCGGACGAGGCCGAGCCCTGGAAGAGCCGCGCTGCCGCGCGCCTCTCCCGGGGAGAGCGGGACGCCGCGGCCAAGGACCTCGAGCGCTTCCTCGAGCTGGCTCCGGACGACCCGACCGCCGAGGCGGTCCGGGCCGAGCTCGAGCGTCTGCGCGCGGGCGCTCGATGAGCGCAAGGCCCTTGATGCTCGGGGCCTCCTTCCGGTAGATTTCGAACCATGGTTCAGATTTCGAACCGCCGTTCCACTCTCGTCGAGCCCAGCCGCACGCGCCGGAAGGCCGACGCGAGGAGGCGCGCGATCCTCAAGGCGGCGGCCTCCGCCTTCAGGAAGCACGGGATCGCGGCGACCGGCATGCGCGAGATCGCCGAGGCCGCCGACCTCTCTCCCGCGAACCTCTACTACTACTTCGAGAGCAAGGACGAGCTCCTCTACTTCTGCCAGGACTGGTCGCTCGACCGCATGCTCGAGGCCGCGCGCGCGGTGAGGCGCGGCGGCGAGCGGCCGCCCGAGCAGCTCCGGCAGGTGATCCGGGCGCAGCTCCACTGCATGCTCGACGAGCTCGAGGGGTCCGCGGCTCACCTCGAGGTCGACGCCCTCTCGCGGACGCTGCGCGAGCGGATCGTGGCGAAGCGCGACCGCTACGAGAGCGCCGTGCGGCGGATCGTCGAGGACGGGATCCGCTCCCGCGACTTCGCCCGCACGGACGCGACGCTCGTGACGCGCGCGATCCTGGGCGCGCTCAACTGGACCGCCCGCTGGTATCGCCCCGAGGGCGAAAAGACATGGGCCGCCGTGGCGGCCACCTTCTCCGACTACCTCGTGCGAGGGTTGATCCGATGAAGAACGTCCATGTGGCGCTCACGCTCAACGGCGAGCGCGTCGAGGTCGCCTTCGACCCGGCGAAGACGCTCCTGGAAGTCCTGAGAGAGGACCTGGGGCTCACGGGAACGAAGCACGGGTGCGAGCTGGGAGAGTGCGGCGCGTGCGCCGTTCTCGTGGACGGCGTGCCCGTCCTCTCGTGCCTCGTCCTCGGCGTCGAGTGCGAGGACCGGGAGATCACGAGCGTCGAGGGTCTGGCGCGCGGTCCCGAGCTTCACCCGCTCCAGACGGCCTTCGCGGACCTGGGAGCCGCTCAGTGCGGCTACTGCACGCCCGGGATCCTCTGCACGGCGAAGGCCCTCCTGGATGAGAAGCCGCAGGCCTCGCGCGGAGAGATCGCCGAGGCGCTCGCGGGAAACATCTGTCGCTGCACGGGCTACCTCCAGATCTTCGAGGCCGTCGAGGAGGCAGCGAAGCGCCTGCGCGAAGGAAGCGTGCGCTCGTGAGCGGTCCCCACAAGAGGCCCTGGAACGTCATCGGGAAGCCCTCGCGCCGCGTGGACGGCCGGGCGAAGGTGCGCGGCGAGACGAAGTTCGCGGACGACCTCTACGTCCCGCGCATGCTCTGGATGAAGCTCCTCCGCTCGCCCCACGCGCACGCGAGGATCAAGCGGATCTCGAAGCTCGAGGCCGAGGAAGTGAGCGGGGTGAAGCTCGTCCTCACGGGAGAGGACATGCCGATCCCGTTCGGGATCCTCCCCGTGAGCCAGGACGAGCACGCTCTCTGCCTCGATCGGGTCCGCTTCGTGGGAGACCCTCTCGCGGCCGTCGTCGCGACGGACGAGTGGGCCGCGGAAGAGGGCGTGAACGCGCTCGAGGTCGAGTACGAGCCGCTCACGACGATCGCGAGCCCCGAGGAGGCCCTCGCGACGCCGGAGCCCCGGATCCACGAGTACGGCGACGAGGGCAACGTCCACAAGAAGGTGGCCTTCGAGTTCGGCGATGCCGAAGGCTCGCTCGCGTCGTCGGAGCGGGTCTTCGAGGACTTCTTCTATTATGCCGGCAACACCCACCTGCCGATCGAGGAGCACGCGACGCTCGCGGCGGTCGATCCCGACGGGAAGCTCGTCGTGTGGTCCTCCACGCAGACGCCGCACTACCTGCACCGTGCCCTCGCGAAGGTGCTGGGAATCCCGGCTCACCTGATCCGCGTCGTCGCGACGCCGAACGGAGGCGGCTTCGGCGGGAAGAGCGACCCCTTCAACCACGAGATCGCCTGCGCGAAGGCCGCTCTCGTCCTCGGGCGCCCGGTGAAGATCTGCCTCACGCGCGAGGAGGTCTTCTGCGTCAAGAAGGACGGGACGATCGAGGGCATGACGCTCGAGACGCTCCTCGACGGCGGCGCTTACTGGAGCTACGGCGTCGCCTCGACGTTCTACACGGGAGCGCTCCAGACGGTGACGTATCACATCCCGCGCTACGGCTTCCGCGGGTGCCGCGCGTTCACGAACAAGCCGCCTTGCGGGCCCAAGAGAGGGCACGGGACGCCGCAGCCTCGCTTCGCGCTCGAGGTCCAGCTCGACAAGATCGCGTGCGAGCTCGCGATCGATCCCGCGGAGCTCAGGTTGAAGCAGCTCGCTCCCTCGAACTCGGTCACGGCGAACTGGCTCCGGATCGGGACCATGAACCTCCGCCAGTGCATCGAGAAGGTCGTCGAAGGCTCGTCCTGGAAGGATCGCCGCGCGAAGCTCGGGCCCGGGAGAGGGCTCGGGCTCGCGTGCTCGTCGTACCTCTGCGGCGCGGGGCTCCCGATCTACTGGAACGACATGCCGCAGACGGGCGTCCAGCTCCGGCTCGACCGCTCGGGCGAGGTCACGGCGTTCTGCGGCGCGACCGAGATCGGCCAGGGGAGCGATCACGTCCTCGCCGCGTGCGTCGCGGAGATCCTCGGGCTCGAGCCCTTCGACGTCCGCGTCGTCACGGGAGACACGAGCCTCACTCCCGTGGACCTGGGTTCCTATTCGAGCCGCGTGACGCTCATGATGGGGAACGCCGCGATCCAGGCGGCGGAGCGGGCTCGCTTTCTCATTGCCGACGCGGCGTCGGAGAAGCTCGGCGTGCCTCAGGACAAGCTCGTCTTCGCCGGCAAGCGCGTCTTTCTCGCCGAGAATCCGGAGAAGGGCCTCGACTGGGTCGCGGCGCTCGTCCTCGCGGAGGCGAAGCACGGGACTCTCGGGACGGTCGGGTCCTACAAGCCGCCCGCCTCTCCCGGCCACTACAAGGGAGCGGGCGTCGGGCCTTCCGCGGCTTACTCCTATTCGGCCGCGGTCGTGGAAGTCAGCGTCGATCCCGCGAACGGCTGGTATCGCTGCGAGAAGATCTGGATCGCTCACGACATCGGCGTCTCGATCAACCCCGTCCTCGCGCGCGGCCAGGTCGAGGGCTAGGTCTACATGGGCCTGGGAGAGGTCGTCATGGAAGACCAGGCCTTCCGCCGCTTGCCCGCGAGGCTCTCGAACGCGGCGGTCCACAAGCAGCCGTCGATGCTGGAATACAAATCTCCCACGACGCTCGAGATGCCGGGGGTCGTGACTTACCTCGTGGAAGAGCCCGAGCCCATGGGTCCCTTCGGCGCCAAGGAAGTCGGGCAAGGCCCGCTCCTCCCGATCATGCCGGCCGTCGCGAACGCGATCTACGACGCCGTGCAGGTGAGAGTCGACGAGATCCCGATCACTCCCGACAAGATCTTGAAGGCGCTCGACGAGAAAGCGAAGGGCGGTCCCGGGAGAGTCGGGCCGAAGTCTTTCCCGAAGATCGCGTGGCCGACCGCGCTCAAGGTCCCGCCTCCCTGGGAGGGAGGGACGGGCCACGCGACGAACGACGGCGAGGCGAGGAAGTCCAAGGGCGCGAAGAAAGCCGAAGGAGTGCGGTCATGATGCGATTGCCACGCTTCCGTTACGTCGGGCCGAAGACGGTCGAGGAAGCCTGCCGGATCCTCGCGGCGGAGGGCCCCGACGCTCAGGTCGTCGCGGGCGGGACGGACCTCTTCCCGAACATGAAGCGCCGGCAGCAGACGCCCAAGGTCGTCGTGGGGCTCCGGCGGATCGGTGCTCTCCGCGGCCGCTCGGTGAACGGCGCGGCCGTCCTCGGAGCGAACCTCACGCTGACCGAGCTCGTCCAGGACAAGCTCCTCCGCCGCTTCTACCCGGCTCTCCAGAAGGCGGCGTTCTCGGTCTCGACGCCTCACCTGAGGAACATGGGCACGCTCGGCGGGAACGTGTGCCTCGACACGCGCTGCAACTACTACGACCAGTCCTTCGAGTGGCGGCGCTCGATCGACTTCTGCATGAAGAAGTCGGGGAAGATCTGCTGGGTCGCTCCCGGCTCGCCGCGCTGCTGGGCCGTCTCGTCGTCGGACTCGGCGCCCGCGCTCCTCGCGCTCGGAGCGGAGGTCACGCTCGCTTCGAGAGACGGCGAGCGCACGATCCCGATCGACGATCTCTTTCACGACGACGGGATCCGCTACCTCACGAAGCGCCAGGACGAGATCCTCACGGCCGTCCGCTTGCCCGCGCACGAGGGCTGGCGTTCGACTTACTTGAAGTGCCGCCGCCGCGGCGCGTTCGACTTCCCGATCCTCTCGGTCGCCGCCGCTCTGCGCTTCGAGAAGGGCGTGGTCCTGGAAGCGAGAGTCGTCCTCGGCTCCGTCGGCTCGCGCCCTCTCGTCGCCGATGCGAGCGGGCTCGTGGGCCACGCGCTCACCGACGATCTCATCGAGGAAGTCTCGGAGAAGTGCGCGAAGATCGCTCGCCCGCTCGACAACACGGACCTGAACCTCACCTGGCGAAAGCGCGTCGCGAAGGAGTTCGTCGCGGCTGCGTTGAGAGAAGCCCGGGGAGACGGGCCGCAGCGCGTGCCGACGGGGCTCCTTCCGCAGGTCGTGGATACAATCGCCTGAGCGAAACACTCGAATAACCGCGCGCGAGCTCTTGTGTTCGCGGTGAGAGACCGGCTCCGCTCTCTCCTCGAGAAGGCGACGAGCGTCCAGGATATCGTCCTGGTCGAGAAGGAGCTCTCGGCCGTCCAGGGAGAGCTCGACTCCATGGAAGCGCGCCTCAAGGTCCTGCGATCGACCTCGGCGCTCTCGGAGGTCGTGCTCACCGCGGAGAGGCCGCGGATCCTCGGGCCTCTCGGTTACGCGGGCTACGGGCTCTGGTGGGTCTTCTCGAAGCTGTTCGTGATCCGCTGAGCTCGAGCGCGCCGTCGAGCGCGAACGTCGGCTCACATGACTCGCGGCACCATCGCCTCGGGCTGCGGAGCGTCGGGGACGGCGATGTCGAGCGAGAGGTCCCACTCGACGACGTCGTTCGTGGGAGTGCAGTGGATCGGGTCCCAGCCCGCGGACGTGATCAGGCCCGACGTGGCGTTGCCGTTGGCATCCTCGCCTTCGAGGTCGTCCGCGCGGACCGCGCCCGAACCGAGCGCGATCGAGACCGAGAGGAGCACCACTCCGAGCGTCCTGCGTAGCCTTCCGATCACGAGAGCCTCCTTCGAGAATCGTCGCCGAGAGATCCGTTCACTTCCCCGAGAGGGCCACGACCTTCGCCGCCGCCGCGGCGGCCTCGCGCCTGGCCTTGATCTCGTTCCACGCCTTGTCGAGCGAGCCCGCCTCGTCGAGGAACCCCTTGAGCGTGTCCGAGAGATCGCCGACCTTGCCCTGCGCGGCCGCGAGCTGCTCGCCGGCGGCCTTCGCGTCGAGCGACGGGATCTCGAGGCCCACGCTCGCGGCGCGGAGGCGCGCTTCCAGGACGATGGCGTCCGCGAGCGCGGAGACGTTCGACGCGTCGCCGGGGAAGAGGAGAAACACGCGCTTCTCCCGCCAGCGCGCGAACGTCTCGAGCGCATCCTTCGTGTCGCGCTCGAGCCGATCGAGCCTCTCCTTGCCCTCGCGAGGAGACTTCTCGCCTCTCTCGACGCCGTCGAGCACGCGTCGCGCGGCCTTCCTCGCATCGATGAGCGTCGTCCGCGCGAGCGCCACGGCGTCCTTCTCGGCCGCCTCGTCCGCCGCCTGGCCGGCGGCGCCGCCGTGGTCCACGACGGCCTTCGTGAAGTTCTTCCGGTCGTACTTGCAGCCCCCGTTCGGGCAGTGGAAGTAGGAGCCCTTCACGAGGACGCCGTCGCCCTCGTCGAGGACCTTCTTCACCGCGTCGGTCTGCGACTCGTAGACGAACCAGGCGTCCACGACGAGCTCGCCTCGCGGCACGGACTGCGAGAAGGAACCGACCGTGGCCTGGAACGCGTGAGCGCTCACGCGCGCCGTCACCTTGCCGAAGTAAGCCTCCTGCTTCGCGTGGCGGACGGCGACCACGTAGGTCGTCCCGTCGGGATAGTAGGCCGCGCCCGAGACCTTGATCGTCAACGCCCCGCGAGCATCGACGGAGCGCGTGACGGCGATCCTGGTCTTGTCCCAGCACTCGAGCTCGCGCGGGTGCTTGGAGAAGTCGATCGCCTTCGCGGGATCCGCGTGAGGCTTCGTCGCGGCGGGCTCGTCCGCGCCCGCGCGCGCCGGAGCCAGTACCAGGGCGAGCGCGCAGGCGCTCGCGAGGACGAGGGCACGCGAGGGACCGGCGCGCTCAGTCCACACAGTCCACCTCCTCGATCACGGTCACGGTGTCCCAGCGCATGTAGACGACCTGGACGTCGTCGAGGATCGGCGCCATGCGGTCGGTTCCGAGGCGCCCCGAGCGGTCGTACGTCGGCGTGATCTCGACGCAGTAGAAGAGCCTCTCGTTCGGCCGGGCGTCGAAGGCGCTCGAGCGGGGATCCGGTCCGCGGCCCGGGACCTTGAAGCCGTTCGTGAGCGCGGCGTAGGGAGCGTGCTCGAGCCTCCCCGTCCAGCCGGCCCGGTCCGTCGCGTGGTAGTCGGTCCTCCTGGTCGTGGGGAGCGAGAGCGCGCCTGAGCCCGTGGTGCCCCCCGGGCACCAGCCGAAACGCAGTCAAACGGCCCCGATGTCGATGTAAGAGAGGCCGCTCGGGTCGTGGGGGTTCGGGTTGTCCTTCCACGCCGTCCACTCGAAGGAGACGACCTGGATCGGGATATCCCACTCGAGCGCGGGCGTGTGCTTCCTGAACGTGAGCGACTGCGGGTCCGCGAGGCTCCTGCCGTCGGGGGCGCTCTGGAAGACGGGCTTGTTGGGACGAGCGGGGTCCCTCCAGGTCCTCGCGGGGTCCGCCGGGTCGAGCGAGGGCCGCCAGGTGTCGAAGCGCTCGAGGACCTCGTCGGCGCGCTTGTGGACCCGCCCCTGGAAGATGACGTTGTCGACGAGCCCGAGGAAGGGAGACGGGTCCTGGTCGGACAGGTCCCTCCCGATGCGGATCGGCTTCTTGCCCACGGGGATCTCGACGGGGTGCACCTTCCCGTAGATCGGCTCCTCCGGGAACATGACGCCCGGGGCGAATGTCTCGAGCGTGGCGCGGTCGGTGCCGAGCATGGGAGCCGACGCGAGCAACACGTCTCTCAGGATGAGCGACTCCGTGTCGACCTCGCTCGGCCAGCCGCTCGCGTCGATCCCGGGAGCGGAGCCCGCGTCCGGTTCGCTCCCGGCCCAGCTCTTGAGCTCGACTCCGTCCTGGAAGACCTGGACGTGCTTCGTGGGATAAGGCGCCTCTCTCTGGTTGCGCGCGTGGAACGCGAGGACGGCGTGGTGCCACGTTCCGCCGCGCACCGTCGTCGTCGCCGTCCACGTGGTGTCGAACGGCCTCGGCTCCCGCGCGGAGGCCGGGGGATCCACGGTGAAACGCGCCTTGAGCGTGAAGGCGACGGGGTCTCTCCCAGGATCGGGCTCGAGCCAGAGCTTGCAGGTCGCGCGGCTCCCCCAGGTCTTGCCCTGGGCCGCTTGCTGCACGAGCGCGGTGGCCGAGCTCATGTCGGGCTTCTCCGGCTCGCCGCTCTCCCACGCGAGGAGCACCTGCTTCCGCGGCGCGGCGGAGCGCGTCGTGCCGCGCGCCGCCGAGTCCGGGAGAGCGGGCTTGAACCACAGCTCGAAGGTGTGGGCGTTGACCCTCTCCTTCATCCAGCTCGGGACCTTGACCCGCGCGTCCAGGACGAGCTTGCCGTTCAACGAGTCCGTGGCCCGGAAGGTGATCGCCGGCACCGTGCGGACGTCGGTCTTCAGGACGCCGCGCCGGGACACGTCGTCCGCCTGGGGAAACGCCAGGCAACGCGGCGCTCCGGTGTGCGGATCGGCCCGCCCGAGGAAGGCGCCGAGGGGCAGGAGGTCGCTTCCCCGCGCGAAGCTCACGTCGCCCTCGAGACCCGTCGCCGCCGGATCGATCACGCTCAGATCGGTCGGAAGCGATCGCGCTCTCGACACCGTGCCGCGAGCCGCGGACGCTTCGGCGAACGGGAGCGCGCGGCACGGCGCGCCGTCGGCGAAGGCGCCGTCCATGTCCCGTCCCAGGAAGCCGACGAACGTCGACGCGGTCCTGCTCGAAGTCGGCCTGCGTCGTCTCGGTGTAGCGCTCGAAGGCGCGGACGACCGAGCGGACCTTGGCCTCGGCGACGGGCTCGCCGTCCGGTCCCAGCATCACGCCGAGCGACTCGATCGTGAAGATTCCCCCGGCGGAGAAGCTGAGCTCCGTCGTCGCCGCCGTGAGGTCGTACTTGTCCACCGCCCTGTAGATCGCGAGGTCCGGGCAGAGCTTGTTGAGGTCGGTGTTGGGGTTCGCGTTCGCGAGCACCGCCGACTGGAGGCGCGGCGAGAGCGAGCCGTGCAGCTTCAAGAACTTCGCGACCTCCGCCCATTTCTGGAAGCCGGCCTTGGGCGTCCCCGGAGTCCCGGTGAGCGTCGGATCCGGGCTCGCCCCGCCGTCCCCCTCGAGGTCGGCGCTCGTGGCGATCGTCGGGTTCTTCCGGTAGTCGATGATCGCCCACGCGAGATCGGTCGCTTGCTGGAAGGAGACCTCCTCCGCGGGGCTCCCGGGGCTCCCGTCGCACCCGATCCCGCAGAGAGCGGCCACGAGCACGGGGAACTGCGCGAGGTTCACGTTCACGGGAGCGCGCGGCTGGAGCCGGAGCCTCGAGTGCCGGACGACCGGCTGGCCGGGAAGGCCGGGTTGCTCGCCGCACTCGACGACCTTCTTGTCCACGTGAGCCGAGCAGGCGAGGAAGGGAGAGACCCTCTCGTAGTCCTCGGGATCGAGCACGCCTCGCAGCTCCTCGATGCGGCGGAAGCCGTTCTTCGGGCGAGCGGTCAGGATCCGCGTGCCCAGGGCGACCCAGCCCGGCGCTCCGGCGGCGCGCCCCAGGTTCGCGAGCATCTTCCCCAGGTGAGGGTTCCCGTCGTTCACGTGGATGAGCGAGTTGTTGTCCACGACGCGCAGGACGTAGTAGTCGCCGCCGAGCTCCCTGTTGTCGCGGTCCTCGTAGTACGTCGAGCCCATGATCCCCGAGGGCCACGGGAGCGTCGTTCCCTCGGCGAGCGCCGCGGGGACGGGAGAGAGATCGAGGCGGAAGCTCGGGAGCTTCGCGAGCTCGACCGGCGGCGGCGCGACCATCGCGTCGGGGTAGTACGCGAGCCACGGGAGCGGGTAGCCGGTCGTCCCGGCCGCCCGCCGGAGCTCGAACTTCGCGCGCTCGACTCCCGACCACGCGATGAGGCGAGTCCGCTCCGCGTCGCGGTAGTTCCGGGACGCGCGGAGCTCGATGCGCGAGAGGGTCGAGAAGACGGCGACGAGCAGCGCGAGCAAGGCCACCGTCCCGACGCTCAGGACGAGCGCAGCGCCGCGATCTTGCCTCGAGATGCTCCTGGACATGCCCCTCGTCTACCCGAGGGCAGATCGCGCGGTTCACGGGTGCGTCTCGATCGATTTTCTTGCATCGCGCGCCGCTTTTTTTCCGCGCGAGCTCATGTCACGAACGTCACGCGAGTTGGCGCCAGCGTGAACGCCAGGACGGGCCCTCGGTAGAGACGCGCGAAGAGGTCGAGCGCCTGCTGGTCATTCGATGCAGCGCCCCGGATCGTCGACCAGGTCGTCGTGGGGAACAAGCGATGCGCTCGTATCACGCCGCCGTGACGCGATGAACGGCGAGGCCGTTGAGCGGGCCGGCCGGCTTCGCGGCGAGGCAGCCAGGCACTACGATAGAGCCATGCGTGCGGCCAGCGTCACCCGCGTCGCCTTCCTCGCGCTCGTCTTCGGGCTCGCGTTCGCGTCGCTCGCATCGGAGCGGCCGCAGCCTCGCTCGCGCGAGGCGCTCGGCGTTCTTCCCGTGAGACGGCAGGCTCCCTTCCTGCGAGGCGTGTGCGTCACGCTCCACGACGAGGACCCGGAAGCCGACTACACGCGCGAGATCGACGAGGTCGCGACGCGCCTCGGCGTCTCGCACGTCTCCGTGGTCTTCCACCTCGACCAGGAGAACGCGCGCTCCGGGGCACCGCGCCGCGGGCGCCGGACGCCGTCCGAGGCGACGGTCCGGCGCACTCTCGAGGCGGCGCGCGCGCGCGGTCTCTCGACTCTCGTCATGCCGATCGTCGTCCTCGATCGCCCGGCGAAGGGCGAATGGCGCGGCTCGCTCTCGCCGCCCGACCGGCGCGCGTGGTTCCGTGCTTACTCGAGCGAGATCGTGAGCTGGGCGGAGCTCGCGGAACGCGCGCACGCGTCGATCTTCTGCGTGGGCTCCGAGCTCGCGTGGGCGGACCGCGAGACGGATGCCTGGAAGGAGCTCATCCCGCGGGTGCGAGCGGTCTTCTCCGGGAAGCTCGCTTACAGCGCGAACTGGGACGACTACGAGGCCGTGACTCTCTGGGAGACGATCGACGTGATCGGCGTGACCGGCTACAACGAGCTCGCGTCATCGCCGGGAGCGAGCGACCGCGCGCTCCGTTCGGGCTGGGAGCGCGTGCGCGACACCCTCTCGAGCTGGCACCGCTCGACGTGGCCGGCGAAGCCGCTCGTGTTCACCGAGGTCGGCTACGCGAGCCAGCGCGACGCCTCCTTGCATCCCTGGGATTACACCGCGGAGCGAGAGGTCGACCTCGAGGAGCAGCGGCGCTGTTACGAGGCCTTCCTGGCGACGTGGGCCCCCGAGCGCGACCTCTCGGGAGTCTTCTTCTACGAGTGGTGGGGCGAGGGAGGGGCGCTCGACTCCCGTTACACGCCTCGAGGAAAGCCGGCAGAGGAGCTGATCCGGCGGTTCTTCGACGACATTCGCTTCGTCGAGCGGAGTCGCTGAGCGCGAGGAACCCCTTTGCGTCTTTGCGTCTTCGTCTCTTTGCGTTAACTTCCTCGCTCGACTCCTCCTCGGAGGTCCCTTGACGAAGAAACCCGTCGATCCCAAAAAGCCGCCCGAGAAGTGCGTCCTCCTCTCCGCCCTCCTCCCCGACGACCCGAGGCGGAAGCTCGAGAAGCCGCTCGACGAGCTCCACGCCCTCGCGGACACCGCCCGCGTGAACGTCGTGGGAGAGGTCGTCCAGAAGCGCGAGAAGCCCGACCCCGCGACCTACGTCGGCAAGGGGACCGTCGCGCGCTTGAAGCAGGTCGTCACCGAGTCCGGCGCGGACACCGTGATCTCGGACAACGACCTCTCGCCCGGACAGTCCCGGAACCTCGAGAAGGCGCTCGAGAAGAAGGTGATCGACCGGACGGAGCTCATCCTCGACATCTTCGCCCAGAACGCGCGCACGCCCCAGGCGAAGCTCCAGGTGGAGCTCGCCCAGCTCGAGTACTCGCTCCCGCGCCTCCGCCGCATGTGGTCTCACCTGGGAGGCGTCGGCTTCCGAGGGCCCGGCGAGAAGCAGCTCGAGACGGACAAGCGGCTCATCCGCGACCAGATCCACGCGCTCAAGCGCGAGCTCAAGGAGATCCGGGCGAGGAAGGAGCGCGAGGTCGCGACGCGCGACGCCTTCTCCGTGGCGATCGTCGGCTACACGAACGCCGGCAAGTCGACTCTCATGAACGCCCTCACGGGAGCCGGCGTCTACGTCGCCGACCAGCTCTTCGCGACGCTCGACACGCGCACGCGCCCGTGGAAGGTCGCGCCGAGGCGGCACGTCCTCGTCTCGGACACCGTCGGGTTCATCAGCAACTTGCCCCACCGGCTCGTCGAGAGCTTCCACGCCACGCTCGAGGAGGTGCTCACGGCCGACCTCCTCCTGCACGTCGTGGACGCCTCGAACCCCGATCCTCTCCTGCAGGCGGAGGCCGTCCGCACCGTCCTCGAGCAGATCGGCGCCACGGGGAAGCCCGAGCTCACGGTGCTCAACAAGATCGACCGGATCGAGGACCGCGCGCTCCTCGCTTTCCTCGAGCGGCGGCTCCCGCGGACGATCCCGATCTCCGCGCGGACCGGCGAGGGGATCGAGCGCCTCGCCTCCGAGGTCGCGACGCTCGCGATACGCCACGAGGGCCTCTACGAGGTCCAGATCGACGTGAGAGAGGGCGCCGCGATCGCCGCGCTCGAGGCCCTCGCGGAGCCGAGCGAGCGTTCGATCGAGAAGGAGACGCTCCGCCTCGTGCTCAGGACGCGGAAGCGCTCGGTGGAGCAGGCCGCGGCGCGCGCGCGCGACCGGAAGCGCGTCCGCTTGCGCGAGCTCGAGCCTCCCGCGATCGAGACGGAAGCGGCTCTCGCGAAGGCGGAGCTCGTCGCTTCTCCGGGTGAAAAGCCCGAGGCCGCGCCATGACCACGGAGGCACGAGAGAGGGGAGATGCCGGAGCGGCGTTTCTCCGTGCCTCGGTGTCTCCGTGGTGAACGTCTTTCACTCCATGTCCCGCGGACGCTCCGTCGGCGTGAGCCTCGCCTAGCAGCCGGTTGAGAGCTCGCTGCCGCTCGCTTGGGACCTCCGTGACCTCCGTGGCTCGAACGTCGTTCTTCACGGCTGCTAGATGACAGGGCGTAATTCAGCATGGTGCGACTCGCGACCATGAACGCTCGGCGCGGTGTCGGGAACGCGAAGACGCGAAGATGTGAAGACGCGAAGGGCTCGGCCGGCGACACGGAGCATCTTCTTCGGGACGTTCTTTGCGCCTTCGCGCCTTTGCGCCTTCGTGTTCTCACGCGAGGTCGGGAGGGGAGACCGTGCTGAATCGCGCCCTTTCCTTTAGCGGAGGAGCTCGTCGGCCGCGGCGTAAGGCGTGAGGTCGGCCCGCACGACTCGCTCGGCGAGCCGGTCGAGGAGCTCCCGGCGAGCGGGGGTCCAGGCGCGGCGCACGAGGCGGTCCTCGACGATCTCGCGGATCCGGTTGCGCGCGCGGCGGACGCGGCGGCTCGCGAGCTCTCCCGTAGCCTCGAGGTGAGCGCGGTGCGTCTCGATCGCCGCGAGGAGCTCCTTCGTGCCCTGGTTCCTTGTGGCGACGGTCCTCACCACGACGGGCGACCACGTGCGCTTCGCCACCAGCTCGAGCGCGCCCTCGAGGTCGCGGACGAGGCGGTCGGCGCCCTCGCGGTCGGCCTTGTTCACGCAGATGATCTCGGCGATCTCCATGAGCCCGGCCTTCATGGCCTGCACTCCGTCGCCGACCTCGGGAGAGAAGACGACGACGGTCGTGTCGGCGGCCTGGGCGATGTCGATCTCGCTCTGGCCGACGCCGACGGTCTCCATGAGGATCCAGTCGCGGCCGAAGACGTCGAGCACGTCGGCCGCCTCGCCCGCCTTCCGCGAGAGGCCGCCGAGCGAGCCGCGGCTCGCCATGCTGCGGATGAAGACGCCGGGGTCGGTCGCGACCTTGTCCATGCGGATCCGGTCGCCGAGGAGCGCTCCTCCCGTGAAGGGGCTCGTGGGATCGACGGCGACGACGCCGACCGTCTGCCCGCGAGAGCGCAGCTCGAGCGCGAGGCTCTGGACGAGCGTCGACTTCCCCGCTCCGGGAGGTCCCGTGAGGCCGATCCGGCGCGCTCTCCCGACGTGGGAGTAGATCGCGG
>JACQDU010000132.1 GCA_016200955.1 bacterium | reverse complement strand
CGTCGCCACGAGCGCGGCCAGCGCTCGGCCAGCGACTCGACGGCGAAGATCGGCACCGCGAAGACCCCGGTGGCCAGGCCGATCGGGGCGACGAAGACGAGCTCGCGGAAGAACTTCTTCGGCCCTCCGCCCTCGACGAGGCACAGCGTCAGGATGAGAAGGCCGGCGATCAGGAAGAACGCGGCCCCGAGGACGAGCCCTCGGTGCAGCGGCGCTCGAAGGGCCGTCCAGAGCGGCGGCAGCTCTTCGGGCTCGCGCGCTGCGAGGGGCTTCTCGATCGAGATCGGCTCCACGCAGTCCATTCGTCTCCTCCGCGAGCGACGCGATCCACGGGACCGGCACCGGTCGAGGCGAGCCTTCGTGACTCGTCCGCCGACAGACACGCCGGAGTGGCGCCAGGAAGGAGAGCACGGGGCGTTCCTGGTCCCCGCGCGGAGCTGGCCCGCGGATTCCCTTCGTTCCCGTCAACGCTGTAAGACGGGTACGCTCGTCCGTCGCGGTCGTTGTCGTCACGGAGAGCGCCCGAAGGCGCGAGCGTCGTCTCGGGATTCCCCGGCGGCGGGCTCGAGTCCGCAAAGCCCGGGCACGGTCGGCGTCTCGCTCTCGCGCCGCGCGAGCGCGATCACGCCGCCGCGGCGGCGGGAGCCCCCCGCGACAGGAGGTCCGCGAGGAGAGCCTCGAACGACGGCCGGTGGATCCGCTTCGTGAGGTACCCGCGGAACCCCGCCGCCCGCGCCCGGTCCTCGTCTCCTTGCATCGCGTGAGCGGTGAAGGCAGCGCGAGGAACACGGGCAAGGCGACGATCGCCGCGCCGAGCAGGACGGCTGCCCATACGTGCGGGTGGATCTGGCTCCTCGCGACCACGTCCTCGGGCTCAGCATGACGGCCGCGACGATCCCAGCCAGCCACTGAGCGATCAGGAGCCCCGCGAACAGCCGGTCCATCCTGCGGAGGATCGTCTGGTGGTGCTCCTCGAAGAGGATCGACGCTCGCCGCGCGATCCGGTCCTCGACCTCGGCGTCCGGCGCGTCGAGCGTCTCAAGATCCGCCAGCGTCTCCATGCCCCCTCGCCCTCGTGCGCGGGCGCGGGGACCGCGGTCCCGGAGTCCGGGGAGTGCGGCTCTCCTAGAACTCGAGGTTCTTCAGGTCCTCGTTCGCCTCGCCGCTCGCGAGCGCCGTGCTCGGCGGAGAGGGCGAGTCCCGAGAGACACCGGGCCGCCGGAAGGAGGGGTCGAGCTGCTCGAGCCGCGTGCTCAGCTCGTCGATCGTGTCCTCCTTCGTGATCATGTCCTCGGTCACGAGGTCGAGCTCGGCTTGCCTCTTTCCCATCTCCTCGTGGAGGAGAGCGAGCTCTCGCCGGAGCTCCGCGATCTCGCGGGCCTGGCGGCCGAGCTCCTGGTCGCGGAGAGCGAGGACGGCGATCCGCACCTTCTCGGGGTCCGCCTGGCGGACGGCCTCGAGCGCGAGCTTCACGCGGCGCGCCTCGTCGCGGAGCTTCGCGACCTCGAAGGCGAGCTCGCCCGCTCCCTCGGGGAGCGTCGCGGGGACCGCGGGCGGCATGAGCTCGGCCCCCGGCAGGACGCCCGGCGGCTGGGTCCACGTGCTCTCGTGTTGCTGGAAGCCGTCCTGGGGTGCGATGGGCGTCACCGGCGCGCCGCGCGGCGGGAGAGCGTGCTTCCCCGACCCCGGACCGACCGGAGCCGCTCCCCGGGGAGCGGTCCAGGCACCCGGGTCGGGCTCCGAGGGAGACGTCCCGGCATCGGCGCGCGGGTCGAGGCGCGGAGGCTTGAAGGGCTGCGGCGTCCGCGCGGCCGCGTCTCCCAGGAGGGCCCGGAGGTCGTCGACGGCTCCTTCTCCCGAGCCCTCGCGGTTCAGGAGCTTCTTGACCTCGGCCGCGGAGGCGGGAGCCACCGGGCCGTCCGCAAAGGCGGCGTCGTCGCGGTCGTCGATCTCGAAGTCTCCCAGGTCGCCCGCGCGAGCCGTGGCGCTGTCTCCTCCGGTGTCGTCGATGTGAGTGTCCGCGAACGCGCGCTGCCCGCGAGGTTGAGCGAAGGGATCGTCTCCTCCCGCGGCGAAGGGGTCCGCGTTCGCGCGCGCCGAGCCGAAGGGATCGGCGTCGGGATCGAGCGCGGGAGACGCTCGGTTCGCGACGCCTCCCTGGGAGGAGGGCCAGCGCGGGTCCGCGCCGGGCCTGAAGGGATCGCGGTTCGCCGAGGGCTCGTCCGCGAATCCGACTCCGGAGTCGGTCGCATCCGGGAGCGGCTTCAACGGGAAGCCCGCCAGCCCGAGAGGATCCGTGAGCTCGTCGGCCGGCACGGGGATCGCCGGCCCGACGCTCCCGCTGGGCTCGACGCTGCCGAGGCGCGCTCCGCCGTCCGCCGGAGCTCCTCGCGGCCCCTTCGGCGCGGCCCACTGCTCCGCCGCCGCCGCGAGCGCCTCGACGTTGAGCTAGAAGTCGGAGCGCTCCTTGTCGGGCGGCTCGGTCCCGGCGGCGGCGCGAGCGAGCTCCGGCGCCGTGAACATCACGTGAGTCTTCCCGAAGAAGATGATGTCCTCGTTGCTCAGGCGCTCGCGCTTCACGCGGACGCAGTTCACGTACGTCCCGTTCGTCGAGCCGAGGTCCTCGACCCAGAACGAATCTCCCTGGAAGAAGATGCGTGCGTGGTCCCAGCTCACCCAGGGATCGTCGATCGCGACGTTCGCGGTGTTCCTGTGGCCGACCACGGTCTCGCCGCGGCCGACATCGAATGTCGCGCCCTGACGCTTTCCGTTCAGGACCTGGAGCCGCGGCACCCCGGCCTCCGCAAGCGCGCAGTATAGACGCTCTCCCTCGCGGCGGCCACGTGGGCGGGAAACCCCGCCGGGGGCGGGCCGCGGGCGCCCCGAAAATTCCCTTGACGGTAGGTTAAGGTTAGGTTAAGTTGTGAAGGAGAGGGGTGGGCTCGCATGAACCTCACGTCCAAGCAGAACGAGATCGTTCGTTTCATCTGGGACTACCGGAAGACTCACGGCATCGCCCCGACGCTCTCCGAGATCGCGGATGAGCTCGGCGTGTCAAAAATCACGGTTCACGAGCACATAAGCCTGCTCGAGAAGAAACGCGCCATCAAGAAGGAGAAGTACCAGTCCCGCTCGCTCAAGCTGAGCCGCACCGTCGTGAAGGAGCTCGAGGCCGTCGACCACGAGCGCGAGCGCCTCGGTCTCGCCCGCCCGGTCCCTGGCCGGCGGGGGGCAGCCCCCCCAAAGCAGTGGGCGGCCGCACGGCAGGGATCGGCCGGGCCGCGGCAGCCCAGGCTCGAGCCCGCTGGCCGCGGCGCGCCGATCTCGCTCCCGCTTCTGGGAAAGATCGCCGCCGGCTCCCCGATCGAAGCGCTCGAGGACGAGCAGGAGCTCGACATCGCCCAGGCCCTCCGGCTCGACCGCGCGAGCTACGCGCTCAGGGTCCGGGGAGACTCGATGATCGACGACGGGATCCACGACGGCGACTTCGTGCTCGTGGAACGCCGCACGACCCCTCGCGACGGCGAGACCGTCGTCGCCGTCCTCGAAGGAAACGAAGCCACGCTCAAGCGCTTCTACAAGGAAGGCGACCAGTACAAGCTCGTCCCCGCGAACCCGAGGCTCCTCCCCATGACGGTCGAGAAGTCGAAGCTCGAGATCCGGGGCGTCGTCGTGGGCCAGCTCCGCCGGTACTGAAAGCCGGGCTCACCGGAGCTTCTTCGCCTACTTCAGCTTCTTCGCGATCTCCGCGAGCTCCGGATCCGACTTGGCCGCCGCCGCCAGGTCCGGGTTCGCCGCGACCGCTCGCGCGAGCGCGTCCAGCGCATCGTCCATGCGAGCCGCCGCCTGCTTGGCGTCGGCCTGCGCCGCCCTCGCGCACGCGACCGCGTGGAGGTAATGCGTCTCGCCCTTCTCGTCGTTGGCCAGAGCGCAGAAGCCCAGCTCGCGGCACGCGTCGTCGAAGTCGCCCCTCGCCAGCGCCGAGAGACCGCGCCCGAAGACGAACGCGACGTTCTCGGGCCGGCGCGCGACGGCGTCCTTTCCCGCGGAGACCGCGCGATCGCGGCTCTCCTTGACCTGCGGCGTCTCGGTCTGCGACAGGAGCGCCGCCACGGAGCGCACGCACGCCGAGACGAGCTTGAGCTCCTCGTCGGGCACCGGGACCGCGTCGTTCTCGCGCTCGATCGCCTTCTCGAGGTCGCCCGTCGCCGCCTTGGACCAAGGCCGCAGCTCGCGGAGGCGCGTCGCGAGGAGCGTCGTGCAGCGCAGGTCGAACGCCGAGCCGCGCGCGAGCGCGGCGACCTGACCCAGGAGATCGCCGCTCTCCGAGCAAGCGTCGGCGAGCGCGAGCCACGCCTCCGCGCTGCGCGGGAACCTTCGAACGGCCTCCCTCGCCGCCTTGAGCGCGTCCTCGTAGCGCTTCTCCGCGATCGCGGGCGCGACCTTCTCGACGAGCTGCTTCGCGTCGTCGCGCACCTTGAGCATGTCGGCGAACTGGTTCTCGTAGAGCTTCCTCGCCTGCTGCGAGAGCTTCGGCAGCTCGGGGTCGTTCGAGAAGGCGAGCTCGAGCTGCCGGAGGATCTCGGGCCGCTCGTGCGCGATGTCGTCGTCCCAGGGCGCCAGCGCGATCGCCTCGAGGTAGAGCGAGGCGACCTCGCCCGCCTTCTTCCCGAGGTCCTCGCCGTTCTTGAGGCCGCGCGCGACGGCCCACGCCGCGGCAGCGCGCGTCGCGGCCGTCGGGTGCCCGAAGCCCTTCTCCGCCGCGTCGATCTCGTTCTTGTAGCGGCGAAGCTCGTCCGGGCCGAGCGTCTGCGCGTAGCGGAGCATCTTCGCGGCGAGGTTCTCGTGCGCGTAGGCGAACACCTGGTTGTCCGCAGCGAGCGCGAGGAGAGCGCGCGCGGCGGCCGGGTTCGACTGTAGCGCCACGTTCCCGAGGACCACGAGCGCCTGCGCGTGGAGCGGGTCCACGAGGATCGCGCGCCGGAGCGCGGCCGCGGCCGTGAACCTGGGCGTCGACTGCGGGGGGTGGAGGATCTCGTGGAGACCGAGCGCGTAGAGGCGACCCTCGTCGCGCCTCACGTCGCGCTCCAGCTCGAGGGCGCGCAACGCCTCGGCCTCGGCCTGGTCCGGCGGGGTCTCCGGCGTCGAGCGGAGGACGCGCGCCAAGAGGGCGTGGCCCCACGCGCCCTCCGGGTCCGCCTTCGTGACCGCTTGGACCTTCTCCTTGGCCTTCGAGAGCTGCCGCACGACGTGAGCGACAGCGAGCCCGCGTCTCACATCGAGGCTGGAGGCGTGGCGCTTCGCCGAGTCCTTGAGGAGCGTGTCGCACTGGTCGAGGTAAGCGTCCTGGAAGATCGGGGAGAGCTCGACGCGCGCGAGGAGGACGCGAGAGGCCGTGCCTTCCGGGTCGAGCTCGTAAGCCGCCTTCGCGTGGTCGAGCCCGCGGGAGCGCAGGTCCTGCGGGTCTCCCGTCGTGAGCGCCGCTCGCGCCAGCAGGCGGTGAGCGCGCGCCGCGGCCGACCACGACTTCGCCGACGCGCTCGAGCGCGTGAGCACCTGGTCCGCATCGCCGCGCGAGTTCTTCTCGTCGAGGAGCGCCTCGCGCACCTCGGCGCGGAAGACGAGCGCCTCGAGGGACGTGGGCGCCACCGTGACGGCGCGGTCAGCGTCCTTGAGCGCGAGCTCGTGCTCCGAGAGGAGCTCGAGGATCTCTCCGTGCTCGAGGAGAGCCGTGAGCGCTCCCGATGACAGCCTCGACATCTCGAGGAGCTCCGCCTTCGCCTCGCTGCGGCGGGCAGCCGCGGCCAGCACGCGAGCGCGCGCGGCGCGGACCTCCCAGAGATCGCCCGCCGTCTTCACGGCTTCGTCCGCCAGAGCGAGCGGCCGGACCGGCGCCTCTCCCTGATCGAGCGACAGCACCGCGAGCGCCTGCTCGGCGAGCACGCGCGCCTTCGAGCGGGCCCACGTGTCTCCGAGCGCTCCCGGAGGCGGCGCCTTCTCGTCCTCTCCCAGGAGCGCCGTCGCCGTCGCGAGAGCGCTCTGGGCCGCCTGCGGCTCGTCCCGGAGCAGCCGGTAGACGCGGGCCTCGGCGATCCTCGCGGGCACGAAGTCCTTCGCGCGCGCGAGGCACTCGATCGCCTCGCGGATCCTCCGCGAGAGCACGAGGAGGTCCGCCTGCGCGACGAGCGCTTCGGGCACGAGAGGCTTCGGGGCCTCTCCTTCGACCTTCGGCGGATCGCCCTCGATCTTCGTCGCGTCGTCGAGGTCGCGGTTCGCGTTGTCGAGGCCCTGCGCGTCGTCGCTCGCCATGGCGACGCGCGCGCGGAACACGAGCGCGAGCCCTCGCGCGCGCCTCGCGTCCTTGCCCCGGTCGGTCCTGAGCGCTTCGACCGCCTTCTTGTTCTCCTCGAGCGGCGTGAGCTGGAGCGAGGCCTCGGCGGCCTCGGCGGCCTTGACCGCCTCGTCCGCGACCTTCGCCGCCTCGCGGTCCTTGCCGCCGAAGAGGAGCTTCTCTCCCTGCGAGACGAGGTCGCTCGCGTTCTTGATCCCGCCATCGAGCTTCAGGAGGAGGCCGTTCATCTCGCTCTGGGCGGCCTCTCTCTTGATCCTGGCCTTGTTGCTCCTCCAGGCCAGGAAGCCCGAGCCGCCGCCCACGACGACGATCAACGAGAGGGCCACGCCGACGAGCGTCCCCTTGTTCCTCTTCTTGACCCGTCGCCACCAGCGCGCGAGGTCGGAGGGCCGCTTCGCCTTGATCGGCTTCGCGTCGAGGAGCGCGCGCACGTCCTCCGCCATCTCGAGCGCCGTGCGGTAGCGGTTCTTCGGGTCCTTCTCGAGAGCGTGGAGGCAGACGGTCTCGATCTCCTTCGTGAGCTGCGGCTTCAGCTTCGTCGGGAGGGGTGGGTCGTCGTTCAGGATCCTCGTGTAGAGCTCGACCGTCGTCTGGCCGACGAAGGGGAGCCTCCCGGTGATGATCTCGAACATGATCACGCCGAGCGCGTAGATGTCCGCGCGGCGGTCCACGTTCTTCGACGCCCCGCGCGCCTGCTCGGGCGACAGGTAGTAAGGCGTCCCGACGACCGCTCCCGTCTTCGTGAGGACGCTCTTGTGGTCCTCGGACTTCGCGAGGCCGAAGTCCGTGAGCTTCGGGTTGAGCTCGTCGTCCACGAGGATGTTCGCCGGCTTCAGGTCGCGGTGGATGATCCCGGACTCGTGCGCGGCGTGGACGCCGCGGCAGATTTTCTCGAGGAGCTCCATGCCGAGCTCGAGGTCGAGGTCCTCTTTCAGAAGCCGGTCGAGCGGCTTCCCCTCGACGTACTCCATGGCGAAGTAGGGGAAGCCGTCGTGCTCGCCGTCGTCGAGGAGCCGGACGATGTTCGGGTGGTCGAGCTTCCGGGCGGCGTCCACCTCTCGCGTGAAGCGCTTCTGCTTCTTCTCGCTCGCCGCGGGGGCGTTGAGCATGAGCTTGATCGCGGCCTTCGCTCCCGTGAGCGGGTGGCGGCCGAGGTAGATCACGCCCATGCCGCCGCGGCCGAGCTCGCGCTCGATGATCCAGTCGCCGACCGTCTCCGGGAGCTCGCCCGACGCGGGGCCCGTCGCCGCCGGCCCCGCGGCGAAGGTCGGCGCGGCCGCGGAAGCCGGCGTGCTCCCGAACGCCCCGGGAGAGCCGCTGAAGCCCGGGCTCTGGAAGGTGACGTTCGAGGCGGCGGTGGGCGCCATCCCGAAGCCCGGGGGAGCGGGCTTCGCCTGCGCGAACGCCGGGTTGTCGTCCGTCGCCGTGATCTCCTCGGAAGGATTCGACGGCATGCCCGGGAAAGGCATCGCGGCCGCCGGGACGTCGACCGGGCCCTTGCAGCGCCGGCACGAGAGGCGCTGAGGCTCCGGCCCCGGCTCCACGAAGTAGCAGTCGCCGCAGCGAGCGCACGCGAAGACCTTCCGCCGGATCTCGGCGGTGAGCTGCGAGACGACCTGAGGCGGGAACAGCGACATGCGGACGAGGAGCCTCGCGAGCGGCGAGGGCTGGCCGGTCGACTGCTCCTCGAGCTTCTGCTTCACGCCCAGCTCGGTGAGCTTCATCTCGGGAAGCATTCCCCTCGAGACGAGGAGACGCCCCAGGACGTAGTCCTCGTACTGCCGCCGGACGACCTCGTGCGCCGCCGTGCCCGCCTGGGGAAGCGGGGAGCGCGTCTCGCCCGGGCGAGCGCGGACGCTCTGCATGGCGGAGATCTCGCCGATCGGCACGGAGGGCGGCGTGTTCCCCGCCGCCCGCCAGCCGCTCCCCGCGCTCGAGCTGGTGTTCGGACTCGGCGTGGGAGTCGGATACGCTCCGCGGTTGCTTCCCTTGGTGATCGCCGAGCCGGCGACCCCGCTCTCCTGCGTGCGCGCCGTCTCGATGATCGACTGGAGGTCGGCCCGCGAGACGAGGCCGCTCCGCAGGAGCGCCGTGGCGAGGTCCTGAGCCTCGCCTCTCTGGAACATGGCGACGGCCTGATCGAGGGCGGGGCGCGTGAGCTTCCCCTGCTGAAGGGCGATACGACCGACCAGCACGTCGCTCGCGGTCAACTGGGGCACAGGTTTCCCGGGCGGCGGGACGCGCCCCGGCGAATTTAACAGCGAGGCGCCAGCCGGGGCAAGGAGCCCTGGCGCTCGCGCGAAGACGCGCTCAGCGCCAGCGCTTCCTCACGTCGGCGAGGAGCATCTGGCACTGGGTGAGGAGCTTTTCTTTCCCGGGCGTCGAGTCGGGGACCTTCTCGAGGATCAGGAGAGCTTCCTGGAACTGGCCGTGCGCCCGGTGGAGGTTGTCGATCGACTGAGCCGAGTCGCCGAAGGAGTCGCGGAAGAACTTGACTCCCTCGTCGTGCCGCCCCTGGGCGAGGTTCATGTTCTTCACGGGATCGCCGGAGAGGTCCGAGGGGAGCTTCGGCGTGAGAGCCTTCGGGTCCGGCTTCCCCGACGACTTGATCGTCGGATCGGCCGGGAGCGGAGGCTGCTTCTGGCTTTCGGGGTTCGGCTTCCCCGTGAGCTCGCACCAGGTCTGTATGAGAGAGTCCGAGTCGTTCCCGCCGAAGACGCGGATCAAGCAGGGGAAGTCGTCCTTCTCGACGGCCTTGTCGAGGTACGGAACGGCGTCCTGCTGGAGCCCGTACTGCCAGCAGTAGTAGGCGAGCGAGTAATACCCGCCCGCGCGGTCGGGCTTCAGGCTCCTCTCGCGCTCGTCGAGGCGGGTCTTGAGCTTCTCCTCGAGCACGGAGCGCGCGACGGGCTTCCGCGTGGCGATCTTGTCCTTCGAGGCGGGCATCTCGATCCCGCCCGGGACGAGGAGCTTGAGCTCGTCGTCCGACTCCGAGATCACTTTCCCCACGAACGTTCCGCCGGAGTCGAGCGTGATTTGCTCGAGCTTGGGCGCCGTCGCGAGGGCGTTCGGCTTGATCCTTCCCGTGAGCACGTCGAAGATCCGGGCCTTCTTGACGAGGACGCGCGCCTGCGTCGTCGTCGCCGCGTCCTCGACCTCCGAGCGCTCGCATCCTTCGAGCGAGCGTCCCGCTCCCGCGAAGTCGCCCTTCGCGTAGCACGAGCGCGCGCGCTCGAGGTCCTGGGCCTTCACGGCCGGGTAGAGCGGGCGCCTCTCCGCGACGGCGGGCGTCTTGTCGGTCGTCTTGGGCGCCGTCGTCGCGGGAGAAGGCGGGGCGAGCTTCGCCGTGTCGGGCGGCGGCACGTTGCTCTGCTCGGTGCCCGGAGCGGGCGGCCTGGGCTTCTCCTCCGGCTGGGGCGAGGAGAAGCTCATGAAGTCCGGGAGCTTGATCCAGCCTCTCTGGTTCGCGAAGTAGAGCGTGCCCGCGGCGAGCGCGCCCGCGATCAGGAGGAGGAAGATCGGGCAGCCGCT
>JACQDU010000131.1 GCA_016200955.1 bacterium | reverse complement strand
TTCTGCTCCTGACGGGCTTCGGTGAGCTCATGAACGCCTCGAACGACAAGCCGTCCGGAGTCGACCTTGTGATCTCGAAGCCGATCACACAGAACGCGCTGAGGGACGCCCTCGGCAGACTCCTCGGATGACGCCTTGCAAGGCCCTCGCGGAAGTGCAGACTCACTACCAAGGGGACGTTTCGTGGACAGGCCGAAGCTCGAGAAGGAGCCTTTCCTCGAGGAGTACGCCGAGCCCGTGCCGGAGGCGCGCGCGCGTATCCCGGAGCTCGGCACTCTCTTTCGGTGTCCCTATTGCCACACAAGCGTAGCCGTCGAGAAGGAAGCATGGTTCGCCGGCAAGAAGTGCCTCGCGCGCCACCACGCCCCGTGGGGGCGAATCCGGGGCCTGCGCGGCGTGCGGCGAGCGCGTCCCGCTCAAGGTCGCGGCCTCTCGCGTCCGAATTGCGCTCCTGCTCGCGCTCCTCGCGGCCACTGTCGCGGCGGTGGCCTGGTATGAGAGGTCAGAAAGAGGAGCCTCGATCGAGGACCACGCACGGCTCGTCGAGCCCAGTCTCGAGCGCCCTCCCGCACCGAGGGCGATCGAGCCGCCGAAAGCCGCCGCACCGCCGAAGGTCGAGGTGCCGAAGCCGGAGCCGCCGAAAGTCGAGGCACCGAGAGTTGACGTGCCGAAGACCGAGGAGCCCAAGGCGGAAGTCATGGACGCACTCGCGTGGTACAGGCGCGGCTACGTCGAGCTCAACTCGAAACACGACTACGACGCCGCGATCGTTGACTTCACGAAGGCCGTCGAGCTCGACCCTCGACTCGCTCCCGCGTGGAACGAGCGAGGACGGGCACGCCACCTCAATGGGCGCGTCGACGACGCGTTCGCAGACTTCGGGCGTGCGATAGAGATCGACCCCCGGCTTGCTGCCGCCTTCCATAACCGCGGGCTCGCCTGGAATGAGAAGCATGACGGCAACCGCGCCGTCGCCGACTTCACGCGAGCGATCGAGCTCGACCCGAAGAACCTCTGGACGTACACCTGCCGCGCCGCCTGGCGCCGCGTCCTAGGCGACGCTCGTGGCGCGGAAGACGATCTCACGAAAGCGGTCGAGCTCGGCCCGGCGATCGGCGTTCTCTGGGCGGAACGTGGCCTCGCCCGCTGCGACGCGGGAGACCTGGACGCCGCGATCACCGACTGCACGAAGGCAATCGAGCTCGACGCTCCTCCGAGGGCCTTCCGATATCGCGGCCTCGCGAAGAAGAAGAAGGGCGACCTGCAGGGAGCGCTCGCCGACTTCGAGCGCTTCCTGGTCATGGCGCCCTCCGACTCGTTCGCGCCCGAGGTGCGCGAGCTGGTCGGTGAGGTGGAACCTGCAGGGAGGTGAGGAGGATGAAGAGTGGACACGGAAGCAGGCCCGCTCAATCAGCGTTTTCCTGAAGCTCCGCTACGACTCGTCTCCGAGAAAGACGCGGTCCCATGATCGGGCGGTAAGGCGTTTCGCACTTGCGAGACCTCCGTCATCGCAGAGAAGGCCCTAGTAAGCAGCTCCGGCTCTTGCGGCTCGCGTCGCGAAGTTCGTCAGCCGAGCCTATGGAGGACCGCGTGACCGCCGCCTCGCTCAAGACGCAAGCTTCGTCGCGGAGCTCCGGGCTTTCCCGAGTAGCCGCCGAAGAACCGCACGCTGAGCCCCGACCCGTGACCTCCCGGAACTCCCAGCACGCTGTCGCCGCCCCTGTGCTCCCTGAGATCGCGGAGCAGCTCCTCGGGATCGAGGGCCTTGCCGATCCGGCGCCCTCGGAACGCGGGCTCTCGACGACCTTCGCGCGGATGAGGGCTACGCTGACCAGCAAAGCGTCCCGCGAGCCCGAGCTTCCTGGACTCCTCTGCAACCGGCGCCCGGGCGCACTCGGCCACGGTCCCATCCTGCTCACCCGAACGAGATCGCACTTCGCGCCACTCACCCTCCCGCGCGCGCGGCTTGAAGATCGAGGATCGGAGCGGGCGGCTGCGTGCTCGCGGGAGAGAAGATGCTCGGCTTCGTCGAGGCGAGGACCTCGATCCTCGCATCGTCGAGGATCTTCCTCACGGCCTCGGCGGAACGCTTCGCGTCGATCATGTCGAGCCCCATGTCGACGTAGTGCTTCCTGCCCGTAGGGCTCACGAGAAGGGATCGGGCGGCGTCGATCGCCGCGCTCCCCGCGGCAGTCGAGTGCCCGATCTGCTTGTCGATGAGGATCGGGTGGACTCCGGCCGCCTCCGCCCAGGTCCGGTGCGTCTTCCTGAGTGCGTGAAGGTCGATCCCGAGCATGCGTGCGTGCCAGGCTGGCCTGACGCGCTCAGCGAGCGCACGGACTCGCTGCTCCTCTCTCTGCCGCGCGTCGATCGTGTCGGCGCGCAGGCGGAGCGGGTTGCCCCCCACGGTAGGCATCTTGTTCGAGACCAGGACGCGTGTGACCACGTAGAGCTCGTCGAGCGTGCGTGGTGCGTCGTCCGGCCAGAACTCGTCCACGAGCGCAAACGTGAACGCCTCGCGCCAATAGTCGAGCGCCTTCGGGTTGTCGAGCCGCTCCCCGGTCGGGCTCAGGAAGATCGGGCCGCTCGTCCGTTCTCTCACGTAGGCCATGATCTCGGTGTAAGTCCTCGCGTCGAGACTCGCGTCGCCCTTTCGCTTCTTGCCGACACCTGGGCCCAGGTCGAGCCGGCACCGGTCCTTGACGATGTTCGGAACTTCGAGGTGCGCGAGCGCCCCGAATCGAGACCCGGTGACCAAGAGCCCGAG
>JACQDU010000124.1 GCA_016200955.1 bacterium | reverse complement strand
GGCTTCGCCGCGGCCCCCGCGGCGGGAGCCGTCGCGCTCCCCTTGGGCACGACGATCGGCTTCTTGCACTGGGGGCAATAGCCCTTCTTGCCCGCGAGGTTGTCGCCCACGCTCACGGTCGCGCCGCACGCGCACGAGAACGAGATCGTCCCCACGCCCACGCTCCCCCTGGTGGCTGCCCGCTCGCGCACTCCTGCGGGCGGGGAGACAGGCTAGCGTGATCGCCCGGCCACCGCAAGCCGGGCGGTGACGGTGTCTTCTCGATCAAAGGCGCGAGAGCGATCGACACGCTTGGACGACGGTCGCGGCCTCGCGTCGGCTTATCCGGCCTCGCGCTCGCACCTGAGGCCAGGTCGAGAACGGCCCCGAAGGCGACGAGAGCACGCTCTCGCGTGCGCCGGAACGACTTGCTCCCCCGAGGCCTTCCGGCACGCGAGGTGCGCGAGTCGACCCCAACGAAGGGAGGGCACCATGAAACCCACGATGCGTCCTTTCAACGCGGTGTCGGCGTTCGCTCTCGCCGCCAGCACGATCGCGGGAGTCGCGATCGGCCTCACCCTCATGGCCCTGAAGACGGACCAGCACGGGCAGCCGAATCCGCTGTTCGTCCTCGTGCCGGCCGGGATCGGCGCCATGCTGGGCCTCGTCCTCTCGACGAGCCTCCAGGTCGTCGCTCAATGGGAGCGCATGGTCGTCCTGCGCTTCGGGCGATTCCAGAGGACCGTGGGGCCGGGGCTCCACGCGATCTTCCCGGTGCTCGACTCGCCGATCTTCGTCGAGATGCGAGTGCAGACGGTCGACGTGGCCCAGCAGCAAGCGATCACGCAGGACAACGTGCCGGTCATCCTGAACGGCGTGATCTTCTTCAAGGTCGAGGACGCCGAGAAGGCCGCTCTCCGCGTGGAGAGCTACCACTCGGCGATCTCGCGCCTCGCCCAGGCGACGCTCCGCGACGTCGTCGGTCGGCTCTCTCTCGACGAGCTCCTCTCTCACCAGGAGAAGCTCGAGCTCGAGATCGAGCAGGCCGTCGCCGTCCAGAGCAAGGCCTGGGGCCTGACCGTCGAGGCGATCAAGCTCGAGGACATCGAGGTCCCGGAGGACCTGAAGAAGATGATGTCCCGCCAGGCTTCCTCGGAGCGCGAGAAGCGCGCGACGATCATCAAGGCGGAGGGCGACCGGCAGGCCGCCGCGGCGCTCGCCGAGGCCGCGGCGACCATGCACGCGAGCCCGGGCGCCATGAACCTGCGCGTGCTCCAGACGCTCGACGGGCTGGGACCGAGCCCGTCGAACACGGTCGTCCTGGCGTTGCCGATCGACGTCATGGAAGCCGTCCGCGCCTACACGCGGGCGCTCGAGCCGCCGAAGGCGTAGTCTCCTCGCTCACGTCCGGGGCCCGTCGCGATCGAAGGATCGCGGCGGGCCCGGCTCGGTTCTTTCGAAACCACCGAACGCACCGAAGGCACCGAACTCTTTCTTCGGTGTTCATCGGTGCATTCGGTGGTTCCGTTTTTTCTTCCAGGAAGTCGATTCTCAGAAGACGCCGGGCTGATACTCGCCCTTCCAGCCCACGCCCTTCGAGAGGATCTCCTGCGCGGCGGGCGAGTCCTTCATGGGGAGCACGGTCCGACGCTTTCCGTCGAAGCGGAAGAGGGCGTTCGCGACGGCGCCCGCGGTCGGGACGAGGCCGATCTCTCCCACGCCCTTCGCGCCGAAGGGGCCCTCGGGCTCGTGGTCCTCGACCAAGTGGACGACGACCTCGGGCATGTGGCGCGCGCGGAGGACTCCCAGGCCGCGCATGGTCTGGTTCACGGGCATGCCGTCCCGGCAGGGGAGCTCCTCGGTGAGCGCGTAGCCGAGGCCCATGTGGATCGACCCCTCGATCTGCCCCCGGCAGAGCGCGGGGTTCACCGCTCGCCCGACGTCGTGAGCGGCGATCAGCTTCTCGAGCTTCCCCTGCTCGTCCAGGACGACGACCTGCGTGGCGAAGCCGAAGGAGGTGTGCGTCTTCACCTTCTTCACCTTCGCGTTGAGGGCGGTCGTGTCCGTGATCACGAGGTCCGCGGCGTAGACCCTCCCGCGGAGCTCCTCGAGCTTCTTTCCCGCATCGAGGTCTTCTTTGAGCTTCTTCGCGGCGGAGACGACGGCGTTCCCGCCGAACAGGGTCGCGCGCGAGCCCGTCGTCTGGCCGCACCCGAGGGCGAACGTACTGTCCGTCTTCGCGCGGAAGATCCCGGGCGGGAGCTTCGTGACCTCGGAGGCGAACTGGATGAGCACCGTGAACAGGCCCTGGCCCATCTCCGTGTAGCCGTTGTAAAGAGAGATCGTGCCGTCCTGCTCGAGCACGAGGCGCGCCTTCCCCCACTCGGCGACGCCGTTCCCGATCCCGGAGTTCTTGATCCCGCAGGCGATCCCGACCGCTCGTCCGCGGCGTTTCTCCTCCTCGTAAGCGTCCTTGACCGCGAGGAGAGTCTTCTTGAGCCCGACCGACTTCTCGAGGATCTGCCCGGTCGTGAACGCGCTCCCGACATCGAGCGCGTTCAGGAAGCGCATCTCCCAGGGATCCGTCCCGCACCGGTCCGCGAGCATGTCCACGAGAGATTCCATCGCGAAAGCCGACTGGTTCGCGCCGAACCCCCGCATGGCCCCGCACGGTGGGTTGTTCGTGTAGACCGCTCGCGCGACGACGTCCACGTTCGGCACGTCGTAAGCGGAGCACGCGTGTCCCGCGGCGCGCTCGAGCACCTTCCCTCCGACGGAGGCGTAGGCGCCGGAGTCCCCGAGGAGGCGCGCTCTCACGGCGCTGAGGCGGCCGTTCGCGTCGCAGCCGACCGTGTACTGCAAGCGGATCGCGTGGCGCTTCGGGTGGAGCCGGATCGACTCCTCGCGCGAGAGGACGAGGCGCACGGGAGCCCCCGTGACCTTCGAGAGGAGGGCGGTCTGCGCCTGACAGCTCATGTCCTCCTTGCCGCCGAAGGCGCCGCCGTTCGGGACGAGCTCGACCTCGAGGGCGTCTTCCTGGACTCCGAGGAAGCGAGCGCACTGCCGGCGGTCGTCGAAGACTCCCTGGCCCTGCGTGTGGAGCTTGATCTTCCCCGAAGCGATCGGCTCCGCGAGGCAAGCCTCGGGCTCGAGGTAAGCGTGCTCGATCCTCTGCGTGCGGAACGTCTCCTCGACGACGTGAGCGGACGCGGCGAGAGCGGCGTCCACGTCGCCCCGGCGGATCACGCTCTCCGAGAGGAGGTTCCCGTGAGGCCCGACCTGCGGCGCTCCCGGCTCGAGCGCCTTCTCCGCCTCGATGAGAGGAGAGAGGACCTCGTACTCGATCTCGATGAGCTCGCACGCCGCGCGAGCGGTGCGGCGGTCCTTGGCGGCAACCGCGGCGAGGACGTCTCCCACGCAGTGCGTTTCTTCCCCGACCGCGATGAAGCCGGGCCAGTCGTTGTAGAGGAGCCCGTAGAAGCGGTCTCCCGGGACGTCCTCGGCGGTCACGATCGCCCGCACGCCGGGAAGGGAGCGCGCCTTCTCGCAGTCGATCTTCTTCACGCGAGCGCGCGCGTGGTCCGAGAGCCGGAGCGCTCCGTGGAGCATGCCGGGCCGCACGAGGTCTCCCACGTAAGGACGGTCGCCGAGCACGCCCTCGAGCCCCTGGTAGCGCGGGAGGTCGGTCCCGACTCCGCCGCGCTCGTCGAGCGCGGGGAGCGTCCCCTCGCGCTTCGAGCGCGCGGCGAGCTTGATCGCCTCGACGATCCTCACGTAGCCCGTGCAGCGGCAGAGGTGGATGTCGAGCGCCTTCTCGATCTCCTCGTCGGTCGGGTCGGGGTTCTTGTCGATCACGCTCTTCGCGCGGAGAGCGATCCCGGGGATGCAGAAGCCGCACTGGAGCCCCGCGACCGCGACGAACGAGCGCGCGATCCTCTCGCGTTCTTCCTGGGAGATTCCCTCGAGCGTCGTCAGCGTCTTCCCGTGAGCCCTCTGCGCCGGGATCGCGCACGAGACGAGAGGCTTCCCGTCCACGAGGACGAGGCAGCACCCGCACTGCCCCTGGGGCGAGCACCCGTCCTTGGGCGACGTGACGCCGAGGCGGTCGCGCAGGACCGAGAGCAAGCTCTCGCCCGGTTCGAACAGCGTCGTCTTCGGCTCGCCGTTCAGGGCGAAGGCGAGGGGCATGGTCCTCGCCGCAAGAGCGTCGGGAGTCATGATCCTTGCCGAGCTCCGGTTCGAGAGGGCGCGACGAACGTTCGGGCTGAAACGACCACTTGTCACTGGGCACTTGTCACTTGTCATTTTGGGCCCGGTTCGTCGCGTCAGCCCGATGACCAGTGCCTAGTGACCGGTGCCAGTGACAAGTGAACTTGATTCTTCCTGCACGCGCCATCATCAAATGCCGCCGTGCTCCATCTCTTTACACGCTGCGCCCGCCGCGCCATGATCGCGAAGACCCGTGGACGCCCCCCGAGCGTCCAACTCACCCGGCAGCGGAGGGCCTCTGGGCACCGGCGACGATGGCGACGACCTCCTCCTGAGACGCTTCGCCCGGGGCGAGGCGGACGCCATGGATCGTCTCGTCTCGCGACACGGGCCCTCGGTCTACGCGTTCGTGCGGCGCTTCCTGGGAGCCGCGCCCAACGCGGACGACGTCTACCAGGACGTCTGGCTCAAGGTGATCCGCTACGCCAGCCGCTTCGAGGGCCGGTCGCGGTTCACGACGTGGCTCTTCCAGGTGACGCGGAACGTGTGCATGGACCATCTTCGTGCGAGAAAGAGGAGGAGAGACCCGGTCTCGCTCGAGAACGACGCTCAGGGGAAGGAAGCCACGGGCGTGGACGGCTCGGTTCCCTTGCGAGAGCGCCTCGCCGACGACCGGCCCGCGACGCACGACCTCGCTGCCGAGCAAGAGGAGCGGAACGCCGTCCTCGTCGCGCTCGCCTCTCTCCCGGACGAGCAGCGCGAGGTCTTCCTCCTGCGGGAGAAGACCGAGCTCACGTTCGAGGAGATCTCGACGATCGTCGGCATCTCCGCGAACACGGCGAAGAGCCGCATGCGTTATGCTCTCGAGAACCTGCGCCGCTCCCTCAAGGCCCATCTGGCCGCCGGGAGCGGAGGGAAGGTCGCCCATGGAATGTGACGGCTTCGAGGCGGTCGTCGTCGACCTCCTCTACGGCGAGCTTCCGGCGGAGCGGAAGCCCGAGGTGGACGCTCACGCCGCCCAGTGCCCGAAGTGCGGCACGCTCGCCCGCGAGCTCGGAGAAGCGCGGCAGCTCGCGCTCGCGCTTCCCGCACGGGTGACGCCTCCTCGCGCCGTGGACGAGCGGATCGCCGTCGCCGCCCGCGCCGCCGCCGAGCGCGACGTGAGCGCCTTCCCCCTCCGCGGCGGCTCGCTCCACGTCGCCGCCGCCGCTCTCCTCGTCGCTCTCCTCTCGGCCACGGGCTTCCTCCTGGGGCGCATGACCGCGAAGCCGCCGAAGGTCGTGGAGCCGGTCACGAGCGATCACTGGACGCCGCCGAGGACTCCCGGAGACATGGTCCCGAACGGAGAACGGGGCAACACGCCGCACGCAGGCTCCCAGGACAAGGAGCCGCGCGATCCCGGGCACAGGTATCAGGAGGAGCTCCTCTCCCTCGGGAAGTCGAAGCTCGAGAAGAAGGAGTTCTCGGATGCGCTCACGATCTTCCGCGGGATCTACGCGACCTCGGGGCGCTACCCCGCCGCGATCGAAGCCCGGCTAGGAATGGCCGAAGCCTATCTCGGTCTCAAGAAGTTCGAGGACGCCGACCGCCACGCTCGCTTCGTGAGAGACGACGTCGATCACTTCGATCCGACCGTCGAGCAATCCCATCGCGCGCAGACGATCCTGGACAGGATCAGCGAAGAGCGGGCGAAACAACCTCTCGAGACCGGCCCGCATTAGGTTGGTTGGACCAAGAAACGAATGACCGCAGAGACGCGGCGGACGCTGAGTCTTCGCGGAGGACTCCTGGAGTCGTTCTCTGCGTGACTCTGCGCGCGCTCCGCGCACTCAGCGGTTCTCGTTGTTTCTCATTTCGAATCGGCGCTGAAATCCGCGAGGTCCTTCGCGAAAGCCTCGTGTCCTTTCCTCAGGTAGTCGGCGATGTCGTTCACGGCATCCTCGGGAGGGATGAGCTTCCTCCTCGAGATCTTGAACCCGAGCCGGACGAGGAAGTTGTTCAGGCTCTCGTGCTGCCCCGAGACCTCGAGGACGTTCGAGCCGTTCTTGCCGCCGCGCTCGGCGACCTCGAGGACGAGGCCCTTCCCGTCGTTCCCCTTGGCGAGGACGCGGAAGAACGAGCGCGTGATCTCCTCCATGTTCCCGGGAATGAATACGTCGATCGCCCACGTGGGGATCACGCCGTAGGCGGAGCCGTGGACGCGGACCTTGGGCTCCTCGTCGAGGACGATCTTCGCGGTCATGGAGTCCTGCGTCCGCTCGTAGTCCACCTTGAAGACGAGGTCGTGCACCTCGGTCACGATCCCGTTCACGTCGAAGTCGAGCGTCCAGCGGTCGCGCCGCTTCGCGGAGAGCGTCTCCTCGAAGTCGACCCCCTCGTTCGCGAGCACGTGCCCGCTCTCGACGGGGAGGAGCTTTCCGCCCGCGACGAAGGCGTCGATCGTGAGCGCGAGGTCCTTGGTGGAGAAGCGGATCGTCGCGCACGTCCGGCCCTTCTCGTCCGTGAAGTCGACGCGACCCGTGATGAGAGGTCCCATGCCCGTGAGCCACTCGACGATCGCCGGGTGCTTCTCCTTCGCCGCTTCCCTCCTCACGGAGATCACGAGGTGGATCTGCTTGTAGGGCTCCTCGTCCGGGTCGTAGACGAGGATGTCGTCGACCTGGTAGAGCTCCCGGAGATGGTCGTAGAAGCGCGGGTAAGCCTCGCGGAAGAGCGCGAGGGCCTCGAGGTCCTCCGCTCCGAGCCTGGGGTTGTCCTTCTTGACCTCGTCGAGAGAGGCGGGAGCAGGGCGCAGCGCCGCATCGAGCTTGGGCGCGAGCGGAGCCGTGCTCTCGACGAGCCGGATCGTCTCCGCGATCGCCGCGAGGAGCCGGGGCCACGAGACGGAGCCCGTCCCGATCCCGGCGCGGATCGAGGCGAGGAAGTTGTCGCCGTCTTCCTTCGCTCTCCTCGAGCGGAAGGCGACGGCGAGGTCGCCGAAGCGAGAGCCGAGCGAGCCGTCCGGGTCGCAGGCGCAGGCGTCCTTGGGAGCGGCCTTCCGGACCTCGTACTTCCCCGACTCGGAGCGGCCGGTGAAGCGGACCCGGCGCCAGCCGCCGTCTTCCTCCTCGGGGAGGGTCTCGTAGAGTGCCTGGAGGTCGAAGGCCTCGAGCTTCTCGAGCACGCTCAGGAAGAAAGCTCGCGTGGGCTCGTCCGCCGTGAGGCCGTAGAGCGGCGCGTCCGGCCCGCTCCCCGCGGTGAGCTTGACGAGAGGCGCCCACGCCCTCGCCCGCACCCCGGCGGTCGCGGCGAGCGCGATGGCGACCGGGACCAGGACCAGCAAGGCCGCGGCTCCACTCCTGAAAGATCGTTCGTGCTTCATGGGAACCCCGAGGCGCGAGATCCTAACTTGCCTTCGCCGCCGCACCAACAAATCCGTCGACCTGCTTGACGAACCGGGGCGGGTGGGCGATAGGGGGCGGGGGCGACGAAAGTCGCCCCACGCAGCGCAAGCACGCTAAGGGGATCACCCGATGCGGCCGCTGCCGACTATCATGGCTGCGCCGGGCTGCTCGAGCGGCTCACCCAACAAGCTCCAAGGGGAACGATGGACGCGGAGGACCGAAAGCTCGTCGCCGGCGCTCGCGCGGGCGAGCGTCCCGCGTTCGTCTCGCTCGTCGACCGCTACAGGGGCCGCGTCTACTCGCTCGCGGCCTCCGTCGTGCGCGATCACGAGAGGGCTCTCGCGGTCACGAAGAAGACGTTCGTGAAAGCTCACGGAGATCTTCCGGAGCTCGCGGACCCGGAGCGCTTCCCGTCGTGGCTCGCGGCGACGACGCTCGCTCTCGCGCGGGAGACGAGCGAGAGGGTGGGCGCCGTCGATCGCGCGAGCCTCGAGCACACGAGCGCCGACCCCGAGGCGGGAGAGCAGCCGCTCCTGCGAGCCCTCCTCGGAGTCATGCCCGAGCGCGTGCGCGCCGCGCTCGACCTGCGCTACCGCGAGGGCCTCTCCTACGGGGAGATCGCGGAGCTCCTCGACGAGAAGCCCGACGAGGTCCGCGAGCTCCTCGCGCG
>JACQDU010000123.1 GCA_016200955.1 bacterium | reverse complement strand
GGGCATGAGAACCTCAGCGCGATCGAGCCTCGAGAGCGAAGACGTTCCCTTCGGGGTCACGCACCCGGATCCAACGGGTCCCCCAGTGCGTGTCCTCGAGCGGCGTCGCCACCTCGACATGCTTCGCAACGCGGAGCTTCTCACTCATCCCCAGCGGGTCATCGATCGCCAGGAAGACGGTCGGCCGCTCCGGATCGCCCGCCTCCGCCTCGGCGAGGACGACGCGCGCCGCACCGCAGACGAGGGCCCCAGCTCGGTGTCCGCCTTCGCCCCAGGTCTCGGCGAGCTTGAAACCGAGCCCCTGCCAGAAGGCCGCGGTCCGTTCGAAGCTCCGGCACTCGACATAAATGTGGTCGATCGCTTTCACGGTCATGACTCACCTCTCGCGCGGCAAGGTAGCGGACCGCCGGGAGCCCGTATTGGACGAAACGGACATGCGCCCCGGCGAGGTGCCGGCGAGCTCCTCGAAGTCGCGGATCATGTGCGCCTGGTCGTAGTAGCCGTGGTCGAGAGCGAGCACCACCCACGGAGCGGTGCCGAACCGCGAGTCGGCGAGGACCGCTCGGAGACGCGCGAGGCGGGCGACGAGCTTCGGGTTCAGCCCGACCCACGCCGCGAGGACGCGCCGGAGCTGCCGCGCTCCGAGCCCGAGGTCGCGCGCGAGCGCGTCGAGGTCCGCGCCTCTCCCGGCGCGGAGCCTCGCGACCGTGGCTTCGATGCGCGGGTCGAGCGCTCGCCCGCTCCGACGGGCGAGCTCATCGGCGAGGAGCTTCACGCGGTCCTCGGCGGCGCGCGCGAGCGCGAGCCGCTCGTGGAGCTCCCGGCCGCGGCCGCTCCATACGTCCTCGAGGGAGGCGCGCCCGTCGGCGAACTCGCTGGCCGGCGCGCCGAGGACGAGGGGAGCGGCGCCGGGGAGGAGGCGCACGCCGATCGTGAGCGCCGTCGCTTCCATGGGGACGAGCGCGAAGCGGCTCGCCGGTCCAACCACGTAGAGCCGGCTGCCACGATCGTCGAGCTTGAAGATGACGTTCGTGCGATCGCTCGCGACGACGCGCTGGACGTGGGGTGCCGAGCCGGGCTCCAGCCGGCGTTCGACGACCCAGAAGCACTCGACGCGGTCGCGGAGCGCGCGCGGCGGGGGGACTTCGCGGTACGGAAACGTGCTCAACGCTGACCTCGTTCCCGTAGCGTAGCCAGGGCTGTGCCGCTAGACGACCCTCCGAGGTCTCGGCACCTCGCCATGGTCCAGAGCACGAGAAGGGAGGTGAGCCCGCCGAGTTGTCTCGACGGGCTCCCGAGCCTCGCCGGAGACTCACTGCCGAGTGCGCCCAGGTGCCCAGGCGACGTTGCTTCTACCTCCACGCCGTTCTTGCTTTCAGTACCAGCCGTGCGTGCGGCCCCGCCGCCTCTCCTCGAGCACCTTCTCCAGCAAGACGGCGTTCGCCTTCTCGATGAGAGGATCCTGCCCCTCCGCGTAAGGCAGGTCGTCCGGGACGACGAAGTCCGGCACGACTCCCTTGCCCTCGAGCCTCGCGCCGCCCGAGAGGACGCGGACATCGAGCCACGCGAGCTGCATGAAGGACCCGTCGTGGAGCGGCACGTAACGGGAGCCCAGGACGGCGCCGCGCGTGCGCGTGCCGACGATGGGGCCGCGCCGCTCGTTGCGCCACCGCCAGGCGAGGATCTCCTTCGCGCTCCTCGTCTCGGAGTCCACGACGAGGGCCGCGGGGCGGCCCCAGAGAGCGCCCCCTCTCGCGTTCCGGTCGAAGAGCTCGAGGACGCCGTCGATCGCGGACGGGAGCCCGCCGTGGCCGCGGATGTCGAGGACCACGCCGCTCGCCTCGGAGATCGGCGGGCTCGCGAGGATCTCCTGGAGGACGAGAGGCACGTCGTCGGTGAGCACGTGATGCAAGCGCACGTAGCCGAGCTCCATCCCGGGCGCCACTTCCTTCGAGCATGCGCTCGCTCGCATGGCGAGCACGAGGTTCCAAGGCCTCGGAGAGAGCGTGACCGAGTAAGAGTCCCAGCCCGGCCGCGAGCACGTCCGCTTCCGCTGGAAGGCAAGGACGACCGACTTCCCCGACGCGGCCGACACGAAGTAGCTCCGCCTCCCGCCCAGGCCCACGTCCCAGGGACACGGCCTCACGACCTCGTCGGGCGAGAAGTCGTCCACGCGGAGGAGCCGGTCTCCGCGCAGGATCCCCGCCTCGGCCGCCGGGCTGCCGCCGGGCGTCTCGCTCACGAAGTAGCCCTCGCCCGTGCGCGCGAGCTCGACGCCGAAGGTCGGGGTCAGGCTCCCCTTGCACTCGCCGTCTATGAGGTCGCGGTAGACGTCCGGCTCCGCGAGCGCCGTGTGAGACGACTTGAGCTCTCCCAGCATCGCCAGGACGACCTCGTGGAGCTCGCGGCGCGTCCGGGCCGCCTTCGCCCGCGGGAGGTAGCGGCGGCGGGCTCCCTCCCAGTCCACTCCCCTGTGGTTCCGGTCGTAGAAGTCGTCGCGGACGATCCTCCAGGCGTCCTCGAACGCCTCGATGTCCGCGGCCGCCACGTCGTCGGGAGAGACGGGCTGCCGCTGGTCGTCCTGCCCGAGAGCCGCCGCCGCGAACGCGAGCGCGACCGCGATGGCGACCTTCGCGGGACGGCCGAGCACCGCTCGCGCGAGACGGCCTCTCGAGCGATGCACGTCAGCTCGGAGGAGCGGCGGGAGCGGCGTCCGCGGCCGGAGCGCTCGGCTCCCCGGGCGCCGGAGGCTCGGCGCTGGCCTCCGCGGCGGCGCTCGCGCCGCCGTCGAGCTCGCGCTCGGCCCTCGCGCGGTCCTTCCCGTAGTAGTGGAACTCGGCGACCTTGATCTTCTTCTGCCTCCGCACGAGCGAGATGAGGAGGAGGACGCTCACGGTCACGATTCCCCCCGCGCTCACGGCGAGGAGAGCGATGTTCGAGCGGATCCAGACCCACCGGTACTCGGAGAGGCGCGGGTCGTCGGGGAGCTTCTCGCGGGCCTTGTCGTAGGCGGAGAGGGCCTGCGTGAGCTCGCCGGCCGCGCTGGCTCGGCGAGCGTGCGTCGACCGAGACCTGGCACGTCTGGCCGTTCGGCGCGAGCTTCGCCATGTCGGTCCCGAGCCAGCCGACCTTCCCGCTCCCGAGGTCGATCGGGATCCAGCCCTCGACCGACTCGCGGATGACCGCGAGCTTGAGCGTCTCGGCGTTCGGCGCCTTCTTCACGACCTCGTACGAGTTGTGCGGGCCCGCGCGGACGCAGCAGGCGTCGGCGTCCTCCTTCGCGCTGTCGAGGATGATCGCCGCGAGGATCGCCTCCGCTCCCTTTCCCTTCTGGCCGTCCTCGAGGACCTCGCGCAGGAGGTCCGCGGCGGGGCCGCGCTTGCCCTTCTGGCGGAGGATCTCGGCGACCTTCAGGATGCACTCGAAGCGGAGCTTCCGCGCCTCCTCGAAATCCCTGTCTTGCCGGACGATGTCGGAGAGGGTCGGGAGGGCCTCCTCCCACTTCTTCTCCGATATCTTGATCTTGGCCTCCTCGAGGAGGCGCTTGAGCGCATCTCTCCTCTCCTGCGCCTTCACATCCACGAGGTAGTCCACGACCTTGTCGATCATCTGGGGGATCGTCCGCGTGTTCTTCTTGGCCTCCTGCTCCATGAGCCTCGCGTCCATCTGTCCGCGAGTGCCGAGCTGCTTCATGCGCTCGATGAGCTCCCGGAGAGCAGGGTCGCCGAGCTGCCTCAGGAGGTTCTGGGCGTCCTTCGCCGTCTTCTCTTCCTCGGCCGTCGCCCGTCCCACGACCGTCGCGAGACCGAGGAGCACGTCCACGCCTTCCGTCACGCGCGCGCGGAAGAGGTCCACGATCGTGTCGTTGAAGTCGCCGGCGCGGAACTGGAAGAGCTCGAAGACGCGCCGCCCGCGCTCGCCGGCGAGGGCGCCCGGGAGCGGCGTCAGGAGCTTGATCTCGCGCTTCTTGAGCTCGACCGCGCGGTCCTTCTCGTTCCTCTGGTGGACGCCGCCCTTCCCGTCGGGCTCGGGGACGTAGAAGCTCCCGTCGTTGACGCAGATGTGGTCGACGATCGCCTGCGCCGCCTTCTCGCGGAACTGCTGGAGCGCGTCCACGAGAGGCACGCGCAGCTTCTCCTGCTCCGGCGTGTCCTGGATCGCTCCGAGCCGGTCCACGAGGATGAGCGCGAGGTCCCGATCGCCGTTCTTCGCCGCCGACACGAACACGCGCGCGAGCGTGAGGGTGTCCTTCTTGTCCTTGAGCGCGTTCAGGAGGTAAGACTTCGCGTCGGGCGCCGTGACGGGGATCACGTCCTTCTGCGGGTTGAAGACGAGGTGCGCCGAGCCATCGTCCTCGTGGAGCTCGGCCTTCTCGACCACGACGACTTCATCGGCGAAGACGGGCTCGAGCTGCATGTGCTCGGTGAACTTCTCGAACTTGTTGTCCGCCGACCCCGCCATGAACTTGACCCGCGCGCCCGCGAGGACGGAGTCCTTCTGGTCGTGGCGGACGCTCGCTCGCAGGAGGAGCGTGTTGTCCTTGCCCGAGCGGAGCCGCTCCTCCTCGAGGTAGACGTCGCCGGCTCCTCCGGGGAGCGGGTAGCGCCGCTGCTGCTTCAGGCCCTCGGGCCGCGGCTCGAGCTTCGGGGTGCGCGGGATCTTGACGACCTCGGCCCACGCGCCGTTCTTCCACTCGCGCAGCACGAGGGTGTCGTCGGTCAGCTCCGCCACGGCGCCGACCTGGAAGCCGATCCGGATCGTGTCGCCCGGCACGAGGCCCGTGCAGTTGTCGACGGGCTTCCCGTTCGGGTTCGGGTTCGGGTTCTCCTTGGGCGCGTTCTCCTGCGTCGTGTTCTTGTAGTCCTTGATGTCGCGGTAAGGGACCTTCTCCGTGATCTTCGTCTCGTAGACGATCTTCGGCCCCTTCTGGCCAGGCTTGGCGGGGAAGAACGACACGCCCTCGTCGTCCTTCTTGAGGAACTGGCCCTTCGTCTCGGGGGGTTTCGCCTTGATGATGATGATCTCGTCGTCGGCCTTCGAGTCGTCGATCTTCTTCTTGACGGCCTCGGGGAGCTGATCGAACTCGTTCACCCAGTTCTTCGCGACGCGGATGATGAGGCCCCCGAGCAACGTCAGGTTGATCTTCTCGTTCCCCTGGAGCGGGATCACGACGCCGTCGATCTCGGACCGGGTCGCCTCCACCTGGTGCAGGTCGACGGTGTAGGTTCCGCCTTCCTTGAGCTCGACGTCCTTCACGTGGTGAGGTTCGTTCTCCTCGAGCGTGCACTTCTTGAAGCGACCGTTGAGGATCTTCGTCGGGGTCTTCGGCGTCCCGTCGGGGTTCTTCTCGTCGTCGGCCCTTCCCGGAAGCGCGACGAGCGCGATGAGAGCGACGCCCGCGAAGACCTTGCCCACCACGTCGAGCCTCATGGTGCGAACCTCCGGATGAGGACGCCTGCCCTGCACCCGATGAAGGGCCGAGCAGCGGCGCCGCACCTTAGTCAACCTGCTCGGACCCGGTTGTGCAACGTCTCGTGACGAGCCTGACGGGATCTCGCGTGATAAACTCCCGCCGATCGGAGGGACAAGCATGGCACGCGTCTCCCTGTCTTCCGTTTTCGTTGTCTCGGCTCTCCTCGCGCTCGCTCCGGGCTGCGGCGGAGGCGAGACGAAGCCCGACGACAAGGGCGAAGAGAAACCGGCGGGCGAGGGTCCGAAGAAGCCCTCCGGCCCGATCGTGCCCTACGCGGGGAAGTGGACGCGCACGGCCGATGGCCTCGTCTTCGCCGTCGAGGACGACGGCTCGACGATCAAGGGCAAGCTCGAGAGCGACCCCAGGGGCACCTTCGAGGAATACTCGTTCACCCTGCACCGCGACGGCGGCGACCTGGTCGGCAAGGCCACGTTCAAGGAGAAGGCCGGCGTCTCTGCCGAGGCGGGGTGGAAGCTCCATGCGGACGGCCAGAACCTCGTGGGCGAGAACGAGACCGTCGCCGTGGACCCGGACTCGGGCGAGGTCGTGGTCTGCCTCGGCCGCCGCACGGAGAAGCACCCCTTCACCGTCGTCCGCCCCGAGCCTCCCAGGGAAGCTCCGAAGGAGACTCCCAAGGAGACGCCTCCTCCCGAGACTCCCAAGACCGACACTCCTCCTCCCGAGAACCCTCCCGCCGAGATGCCGAAGGACGACCCGGCTGCCAAGGAGAAGGAAGAGGCCGACCGGAAGGCCAAGGAGGAGGCCGACCGCAAGGCCAAGGAAGAAGCCGACCGCAAGGCCATGGAGAAGGAAGAGGCCGATCGGAAGGCGAAGGAAGAGGCCGACCGGAGGCCATGGAGAAGGAAGAGGCCGACCGCAAGGCGAAGGAAGAGGCCGACCGGAAGGCCAAGGAAGAGGCCGACCGGAAGGCGAAGGAAGAGGCGGACCGGAAGGCCAAGGAAGACGCCGCCGCGAAAGAGTCGCCCAAGCTCGGCTCGCCCGCCGACGTCGGGAAGGCGATCTTCGACGCCGCTCACGCGAAGGACAAGGCCGCGATCTCCAAGCTCGGACCCACCCGCGAGGAGCTCGTCTCGGCCGCGGGCGAGGCGAACGCCGACAAGGTCCTCAAAGCGACGCTCGATGGGCTCGCGAAGGACTACGGCCGCCTCGTGGCCGACCACCCCGGCCTCGCGCGCGGGACCTTCGGCGAGGTCAAGGCGCCGAGCCCCGTGAAGAAGAAGCTGGGCAAGGACCCGAGCGCGGTCGAGGTCGATTACGTCGAGGGAGCCAAGCTCTCCTACGAGCTCGACGGCGAGAAGAAGGAAGTCGAGCTCGGCCGGCTCATCCGCGTCGGCGACGGCGGGTGGAAGGTCCTCACGCTCCTCCCGAAGCAGGCGAAGTGAGGCGCCTTTCCGCTGCGTGGGGCGACTCTCGTCGCCCCCGCCCCCTCGCGCGACTCTCGTGAAGGTGCAGACGTGGGACGAGGAGGCGGCCGTCCGCGGTCCCAAGGGACCGCTCGGCCGGCTCCGGCTCCACCTCGAGGTCGTCGGGATGCGCCTCCTCTACCGGCTCGTCCCGCTCCTCCCACGGGAGACGGTGGTCGCGCTCGGGAAAGCGATGGGGCGCTGGGGCTTCGTCCTCGCGAGGCGAGACCGGAGAGTGGCCCTCGCGAACCTCGACCTCGCTTACGGAAGCACGCTCTCCGCGCGAGAGAAGCGGAGGATCGCGCGTCTCTCCTTCGAGAACTTCGGCCTCGTCGGGCTCGAGCTGTTCTGGTCCGAGCGCCTCCTCGACCCGAAAACGCTCGCGCGGATCATCGAGATCCCCGAGGACGACGTCGAGCGCGGCCGCCGTCTCCTCGATCGCGGGTGCGGTGCGATCGCCCTCGCCTCGCACCTCGGAAGCTGGGAGATCATGAACTTCCACGCCGCGACGACGAAGATCCCCATGGGCACGCTCGCGCGACGGCTCAGGAACGAGCCGCTCAACGAGCTCGTCAACGCGAACCGGAAGCGCCTCGGGAGCGACGTGGTCCTCCACGACGACGCCGCGCGCGGGATCCTGCGCGCCCTCAAGCGGAACCGCTTCATCGCGATCCCGCTCGACCAGAACACGCGCCCGGACCGCGGCGGCGTCTACGTCCGGTTCTTCGGGAAGCCCGTCGCCGCCTCGCGCGCGGTCGCGCTGTTCTCTCTCAGGACCGGGGCGCCGATCATCCCGACCCTGTGTCTCCCGTTGCGCGGCGGGCGATGGCAGCTCTCGTGGGGAGAGCCGTTCGAGTCGCCCAGGGAAGGGACGCTCGACGAGAAGGAGCGAGCCCTCACGCAGGCGTGCGTCTCTTACATCGAGAAGAAGGTGAGAGAGCGTCCCGGGGCCTGGCTCTGGATGTACCGCCGCTGGAAGTACCGGCCCACCGAGGACGCGACGGGCTTCCCCTTCTACTCGAAGCACGTCGCCGAGACGGCCGCGGCTCCCGCTCGAGTCCCGCAAGAGTCGCGCGCATGAGAGCGACGCGAGCGCTCCTCGCGGCGACGGTCGTCTCGCTCGCGCTCGCGCGAGATGCGAGCGCGCAGACGCCCGCGATCGACGTGGACCTCGAGGTGGGCTTCGAGAACTGCCTCCTCGACGACGCCTGGACGCCCGTCCGGGTCACGCTGACCGCGCCCGCCGGGTCGCTGCCGATCTCCGGGAGAGTCGTCACGTCGTCTCTCGCGCTCGAGCGCGTCTCTGCGTGCGAGGCGCCGTTCACGCTCGCGCCCACGAGCGACCAGAGAGCGACGGTCACGGTCCTCATCGCGCTCCCGCCGCAGAAGATCTTCGCGGACCTCGCGTTCACGCTCCGCGTCGAGGACGAGCACGGCCGGGAGATCGCGCAGGCGGGGCCGCACGACCTCCCGCGCCGGATCGGCTCGGGGGAACGCCTTGCCCTCGTCGTCCCGAAGACGGCCGGGCTCGCGGCGCTCTCGGCCGTGGCGCCGAGGGCGCCTCCCGGGCCGCCGCCCCAGCCGCCCGCGAGCGGAGTCCGCGTCGCTCACGTGGCCGCCCGCGACCTCCCGACGCGCTCGTGGCTCCTCCAGGGAGCGAGCACGATCTTCCTCAAGCACGACAAGGAAGACCCGGGCGTGCGCGAGCTCGCGCAGAGCCCGGAGCGCGTCGCCGCGCTCGCGGCCTTCGTGAGGAGCGGCCGCTCCCTCATCGTGATCGGCGGGAGCATGCCTTTCTGGAAGGACACGCCGCTGGACGAGCTCCTCCCCGTGAACGCGACGGGCGACCTCGCAGCGGCGACCTCCGTCGACCTCGCTTTCCTGGGCTTGAAGGAAGACCCGCTCGCCGCCGCGGAGAGAAAAGCGCCCTTCGTGACGAGCATCGCCCGCGCGACGCTCCGCCCGGGAGCGAGGGTCCAGAAGGGCACCGCCGACTCCCCGCTCGTTGCTCTCCGCGAGATCGGGCGAGGGCACGTCTACTTCCTCGCCTTCGACCCGGACGACCCGGCGCTCCGGGGCGCCCCCGGGCTCGCCTCGTTCCTCGAGCGGCTCGTCCGGCCGCCGGAGGAGGTCGCCCATCACCCCGACGCGAGCCGGCTCGCCCTCACGTCGGCCAACGCGTTCTTCGAGCGCTCGCCCGTGGGAGCCGTCGGGCTCCTCGGGCTCGGTCTCGCGGTCATCGCCGCCGTCGCGATCCTCGGGCCGTTCGCTGCCCAGCGTCGCCTCGCGCCGGTGCGGACCTTCGCGGCGCCTCTCCTCTCCTGCATCCTCGCGGCGGTCATCGTCCTGGTCGCGTGGATCGCGCGCTCTCCGAGCCAGGCGAACGTGCTCACCTACGTCTTCTCGGAGAGCCGATCGGACGAGGCGCTCGCGGTCGCGGACGTGGGCCTCTACTCGCGGGACGAGACGACGTTCGAGGTCGAGCTCGTCGGGAACGCGTCCGTTCTCCCGCTCGAGCGCCAGAAGACGGAGCTCCTCTCGTTCCGCTCGCGCGGGGCGGCGCTCCGGCTCGCGCACGGAGCGGCGCCGCTCGTGACGCCGATCGAGGCGCCCGCCCAGGGCTTCGCGTGGGTGCGCGTGGGCTCGGCCGTCGAGCTCCCGCCGGCCGTACGGGTCCGCGCGAGCGTCTCGCCGGGCCCTCCCGACACGATCGAGGTCGAGGCGCTCGCCGGCGACCTGCCCGAGGGCGGCCTCGTCTTCCGCGCCGGGAGCACGCTGGGCACGACCACGCCCGCGCTCGTCCTCCCTCTCGGGAAGGTCGCTCGCGGCGAGACGCGCGCGCTCACGATCGACCGCGAGCACGGCGCGCGTCCTCTCGCTGATCGGCTCCGAGAGGAGGAAGAGAAGAAGAAGCCTCTCTGGGAGAGAGACGGCGCGAGCGCGCAGGAGTCTCACCTCCTCGCGGCGCTCCGTCTCATCCAGGAGGAGACGACGATCCCCGTCTCGAACCGCGGAGGACCGGGAGCGCCGCTCAAGGACGAGGGAGGCTTCCCCAAGGTGTGGGTCGCTCTCCCGGGCGTCGCGCCCGATCTCGCGCGCGCGAGCGCCCGCGGGAAGCCGCTCGAGGGCCGCTCCCTCGTCGCTTACCTGATCAGCGCGGAGGAGGGGCCGTGATCGACGCGCGAGGCCTCGCGAAGCGCTTCGGCGACCGGCTCGCTCTCCGCGGGATCGACCTCTCCGCCGAGAGGGGCGACGTGCTCGGCCTCATAGGGCCGAACGGCGCGGGAAAGACGACGACGATCAAGGTCCTCGCGACGCTCGTCGCGCCCGACGCGGGGACCGCGATCGTGGACGGGAAGGACGTCTCGCGCGATCCCGCCGCGATCCGCGCCGCGATCGGCTACATGCCCGAGCGCTTCGGCCTCTACGACGACGCGCTCGCTCCGGATCGAGCGCGTTCTCGAGCTCGCCGACCTCCGCGCGAAGCGCAAGGACAACTGCGAGACGCTCTCGAAGGGAGTGAGGCAGCGGCTCTACGTCGCGAAGACGCTGCTCCACGACCCGCGCGTGCTCCTCCTCGACGAGCCCGCGTCCGGGCTCGACCCCCGCGCGAGGATCGAGTTCCGCGAGCTCGTGCGCGAGCTGGGCTCGCAGGGAAAGACGATCCTCATCTCGTCTCACATACTCTCGGAGCTCGAGGCGATCTGCAACAAGGTCGCCGTCATCGAGGACGGCCGGGTCCGTTACTCGGGGCCGACGCACGGAGTCGCCTCGCAGCTCGGCGCGCTCGTCGTGCGCGTGACGCTCCAGGACGAGCTCTCGGCGAAGAAGGCCGCGGAGCTGCTCGAGAAGGCGCCGGGAGTGAGAGGGCTCCGCGTCGAGAGAGACGTCGTGCGGTTCGATCTCTCCCTGATCGGGGACGGCTCCGGGGTGAACGAACACGCCTCGGGTGTGAACGATCACACCTCGACCGTGAAGGAGCATGGCACCGCCACGGGGAGCCCCCCACCCCAACCCTCGCCCCTGCGGGCGGAGGAGGCCCCTGGGGCCGCTCCCGCGACCGAGAGCCCCCCACCCCAACCGTCGCCCCTGCGGGCGGAGGGGGCCCCTGGGGCCGCTCCCACGGTGCGAGAGCTGGTGCCGCCGCTCCACCGGCTCCTCGTGAAAGCGGACCTTCCCGTGATCTCGTTCGAGGTGGCGTCGCCGGGGCTCGAGCAGCTCTTCCTGAGAGTCACCGACGGGACGGTCGCATGATCGGAGCGCTGGCGAGCTCGCTCGAGCGGCCGTTCGCGATCGCATGGAAGGACCTGCTCGTCCTCGGGAAGGCGGCGAACGGGTGGAGAGCAGGGATCGGGACGGCGATCCTCCTCGCGCCGCTCCTGGGGTTCGCGGCGTTCCTGGTCTACGTGCCGGGGCCGTGGCGCTTCTCGGGGAACGTGGTCGTGCTCGCCGTCGCGGCGTTCTTCTCCGCGTTCGGGTTCACGGTCGCGATGCCCGCGGCGACGGCCCTCGCGCTCGAGCGCGACCGGGACACGCTCGCGTCGCTCGTGGTGTCGCCGGCGCGGCCGCACGAGCTGATCCTGGGGAAGCTCCTCGCGGTGCTGGGGAACGGGATCGCGCTCAAGGCGATCGCGCTGCCGGCGCTCGCGCTGGCTTACGCGTTCGGGGGGAGAGAGGCCGGGTTCATCCCGCGATACCTGCTCGTGCTCGCGGCGACGGACCTCTCGTTCGCGTCGTTCGCCCTCATGGTGAGCGCGAAGCCGCTCCGCCAGCAGCGCGTGGGAGCCGTCAACCTGAAGCTCGGCGTGACGCAGGCGCAGCTCGCGCTCCAGAGGAGCGTCGGGCTCGCGGTGTTCTCGTCGATCTTCACGGTCTACGGCGCGCTCTTCATAGTCCCGCTCTCGCTGCAATACGGGAAGCCGATCGGGCGCGAGGTCGAGATGGTCTCGGCGGCGGCGGCGGTCCACCCGCTGTTCGCGCTCGTCGCGTGGGGCGACTCGCCGATCTTCGGGAGAGGAGTGCCGGTCTGGATCCTCTCCTGCGTCTTCCACGTCCTCCTCTCGTGCCCGTTCATCGCGGCCGCGGCCGAGGCGCAGCGCCCGCCGGGAGCGCCGCGCGGGAGGGCGCCGCGGATCGCCTTCGCGGTCTTCTTCCTCTACATCGTGCTCGTCGCGACGGGCGCGGTCTGGGAGAGGCCCGCCGAGGTGAAGGCGCTCGTCGGGACCGCCGTGGCGACCGTTCTCCTCGTGTTCACGGCCATGCAGGCGAGCACGGCCCCGCCTCCGAGGAAGCCGTTCGGCCGCCGAGAGGTGCTCGCGTCCCTCGTCGACCCGCGCCGGGCGCTCGAGAGCTCCGCCGAGAGCGCGCCCGGCTACCTGTTCCTGCTCGTCCTCCTCGCCGCGCCGTTCTTCTTCCTCGTCGCGCCGCCGCTCGCGGCGGCGAAGGCGTGCGCGGCGCTGCTTCTCGTCGTGCTCGGCATGTCCGCGCTCGGAGCGCGCCTCGCCGCGCGCGCTCTCGCGAAGGACGCGGCCGCCTTCGAGAGAGCCCTCACGAAGGGTCCCGCGACGGACAAGGCCGCCGAGACACGCTCCGAGGAGGAGCAGGGGGCGGAGCCGCCCTCCGTCGCGAACCGCGTCTTCGCGCTCCTCGTGCTCTTCCTGCTCGCGGCGCCCCTCGTCGCGGCGCTCGGGGAGAAGCTCGCGGCGGGCTACCCGCAGCTCGAGCCGATCCGGCCCGCGCTCGCGGCGATCGGGGCGGTCGGCATCGCGGCGAACCCGGCCACGGCCCTCGTCCCGATCGTGGAGGCGGGCCCCTTTGGAAGCCAGCTCTCGCTCGCTCTCTCGGCGTTCGTGAGAGCGGAGCCGGGCCTTCTCTACGCGATCCACGTCGCGCTCTGGAGCCTCGTGCTCGCCGTGTCGATCGGAACGCTCGGCCGCGCGAAGGACGTGAGCGTCCTCGAGGAGAGGGCGCTCGCGTGAGCAGCGCCGAACGGAAGAGGAGAGAAACGGAATGAAACCACCGAGCGCACCGACGAACACCGAGTCGTTCTCCCGGCGTCTTCGGTGCATTCGGTGGTTCCAAAAAAAGGCGCCGGGCTCTCGCTCCGGGTGTCATCCCGGTCTAAGCTCTCTCCCGGGATGAGCAACGCCGAGGTCGACGCGACCAAGATCGAGCACGGGCCGGCGCAGTCGCTCGGAACGACGGCGCTCAACGCGGCGGACGCGGCGGCGACGCCCGCCGCTCCCGCGTGCGCGACTCCGCTCCCCGAGAGGCCCGCGCTCCCCGAGGGAGCGAGGCTCGGACCTTACAGGGTCGTACGCCACGTCGGGCGAGGCGGCATGGGAGACGTCTACCTCGCCCACGACGAGAACCTCGACCGGCGCGTCGCGCTCAAGACGATCGTCCGGGGCCTCGCCGAGGATCTCGAGTTCGCGCGGCGCTTCCGCTCCGAGGCTCAGGCCGCGGCTCGCGTGGACCACCCGAACCTCGTCCACGTGTATTTCTCGGGAGAGGAGCAGTCGACGCTCTTCTTCGCCATGGAGTTCGTCGAGGGAGCGAGCCTCGGCGACCACATGCGGAAGAACGGGAAGCTCCCGTGGCCGGACGCCGTGCGCTACGCGATCCAGGCCGCGCAGGGCCTCTGCGCCGCCCAGGCCCAGGGAGTCATCCACCGCGACGTGAAGCCCGAGAACCTCCTCCTCTCCGAGGACGGCACGGTCAAGGTCGCCGACTTCGGCCTCGCGAAGCGAGTCCAGGACGCCGGCCACACCGCGTCGGGCGTGATCGTCGGGACGCCGCGCTACATGTCCCCCGAGCAGGCCCAGGGCGAGCCGCTCGACGCGCGCGCCGACATCTACTCGCTCGGAGCGACCCTCTTCCACCTCGTCGCCGGACGGCCCGTCTTCGACGGCTCGAGCGCGATGAAGGTCTGCATGCGCCACATCACGGAAGCTCCGCCCGAGCTCGCGATCGCGGCGCCGGGGGTGCCCTCAGCGCTCTCGCGGACGGTGTCTCGCATGCTCGCGAAGCGCCGCGACGACCGGCACGCGACCTACGCCGAGCTGATCGCCGAGCTCCAGGCGATCGTCTCCCTTGCCGCGACGACGAGCACCGAGCGCATGGCGTCTCCGGGGATCGCCAACACGGCCGCCGGGAGCGGGAGGACGCCCGGGCGCCAGCTCGTGAACCTCGTCAAGCGCCCCGACGGCGGCATGTCCGTCGAGGTCGCCTGCCCGCTCGAGAACCAGGTGAGCGAGCCGGTGCGCGCCGCGCGCGCCCGGGCGCCGCTCGCCTCGCGCGCGAGGTGGTTCGCCGCCACGGCGTTCGACCTCGGGCACGCTCTCATGATCTCGGGGATCGTCGCGCTCATACCGTGGCCGGCGCCTCCCGCGGGGTTCTTCCATCACGTCGTCTTCATGATCCTCCTCGGGCTCGGCATGACGCTCTGGCTCGTGCACAAGGGCGGCACGTTCGGCGAGCGCCTGTTCGACGTGAGGCTCGTCTCGAAGACGGGCAAGATCCCGCCCAACGTCGCGATCATCCTCGGCTGGGACCTCGCGATCGGCCTGCCGATCGTCATCTTCATGTGCTTCGTCGGGCGGAAGGAAGTGCTCCTCCTCCTCGACAACAACGAGCACCGGATGATGGGACCGCTCGCCGGCTTCGCGGTCGCCTCGGTCATCGAGTGGGGGACCGCGATCGTGACGGGACGCTCGCTCCGCGACCACATCTTCAAGACGCGCGTCGTCGACATCCGCGGGCTTCCCGAGGAAGAAGACGAGTAAGTGTGAGGCCGGAAGACTTCCGGTTCGCTTACAACACGAACGGCCTGCAAGCGCACCGGCTCGAGGACGCGCTCGACCTCATCGCGCAGTCCGGCTACGCCGGCGTCTCGCTCACGCTCGATCACATGCACCTGGACCCGCTCACGGCGAGCGAGGCCGAGACGAGGCGCGTGGCGCGCGCGATCCGTTCGCGCGATCTCTCGTGCGCCGTCGAGACCGGCGCGCGGTTCCTGCTCGACCCGAGGCGGAAGCACCGCCCGACCCTCATCGAGGCCGACGCTCTCGGGAGAGCGAAGCGGCTCTCGGCCCTCCTCCGCTCGATCGACGTGGCCGCCGAGATCGG
>JACQDU010000768.1 GCA_016200955.1 bacterium | reverse complement strand
CATGGTCTCCCTGGGAGCGCCCGTCGTCGCGAACGTCGCCGGCATCGACGCGCGCGAGTTCGCCGAGCTGACCGCCGCCGTCTGGCAAGCGAGCGGAGTCGCGGCGGTCGAGCTCAACATCTCCTGCCCGAACGTGAGCCACGGTCTCGACCTCGCGCAGGACGCCGAGCGGTGCGCCGAGGTCGTGCGAGCGTGCCGCCGCGCGACGGACCGTCCTCTCTGGGCCAAGCTCACGCCCAACGTGAGCGACATCGCGCCGATCGCCCGCGCCGCCGAGGCCGCGGGAGCCGACGCGCTCGTGTGCGGGAACACGGTCCTCGGCCTCGCCGTGGACTGGAGGCGCGGTCGCCCGAAGCTCGCGCGTGGAGCGGGCGGCCTCTCGGGGCCCGCGATTCGCCCGATCGCGCTCCGCTTCACGCGAGACGCCTGCCGGGCCGTCAAGATCCCCGTCATCGGCTGCGGCGGGATCCGCGACGCCGAGGACGCGCTCGAGTTCATCTGCGTGGGAGCCGCGGCCGTCCAGGTCGGGACGGCGAGCTTCGTCGATCCCTGCGCCGCGCTCGACGTGGCGCGCGGGATCGACGCGCTCCTCGCCGCGGAGGGGCGCACGCTCGAGCAGGTCCGTTCGAGCTACCGCGAGAGCGACGCGGCGAAAGAGTGAGCCCGGAGGAGCCGATCGCGGGCTCGCAGGGAGACGGCACGGACCGCTCGCGCGATCCCGGGAAGTCGAGGCCCCCGCTCCTCGCGCTCGAGGAGTCGTTCCTGCGAGCGTGCGACCGCGCGTTTCCGACGTGGAAGCACCTCGTCCTGTTCGTCGCGGCCACGACGGTGGCGAAGCTTTGGCTCCTCTCGCACACGCTCGGGAGCAACGACGCGAGCACGTGGGTCGGCTTCGCGCGGTTGGCCCTCTCGAAGGGACCGGTCGCGGGTTACGGGGAGGTCGGCCCGAGCTTCAATCACCCGTTCCTGGGCACGCTCGCGGTCACGGGATCGCTCGCGCTCGCGAGAGCGCTCGGGTTCCCGGTCTTCTCCCAGGAGGACGTCCCGGCGCTCGCGTTCTTCGTGAGGCTCCCGGCGCTCCTGGGAGACCTGCTGGGCACGCTCGCGCTCTTCCATCTCCTCGCCGCGAGACTTCCCCTCGAGAGAGCGCGCTTCCTCGCGGCGGCTCACGCGGCGAGCCCGCTCGTCGCGCTCGCGGGGCTCTACCACGGGAACACGGACCTCCTCTGGGTCGCTCTCGTCGTGCTCTCGGCGCTCGCGCTCGAGAAGGAGAGGCCGGCAGCGGCGGGCGCGCTCCTCGCGGCCGCGGCGTCGGTCAAGGTCGCGGCGCTCGTCGCTCTCCCCGCGCTCGCCGTGGCCGCGAGGAGGCAGCCGCGCTTCGCGATCGGGTTCCTCCTCGCTTTCCTTCTCTTCTTCGTCCCCCCGCTCGCAGGGAGCTGGAGCGCGGGCGTGGCTTTCTCGCAGCAGCCGTTCGTCCAGTGCGTCTTCGGTTACCGAGGGACGCTCACGGACCAGCCGTGGCCGCCGCAGAGCGTGCTCGCGTTCTTCGGGAGAGAAGCGCACGACGGCCTCAGGAGAGCGGCGCCGTTCGTCGTCGTCGCGTGGGCGGCGGCGTGGTCGTGGGTCCGGCGCGATCGGCCGGCGAGCGAGCTCGTCGCGGTCTCGATCGCGCTCTCGCTCCTCCTCGCGCCGACGTTCGGCGTCCAGTACCTCGCCTGGCTCGCGCTCCCCGTCTTCTTCCTGGGAGGCAGGAGCGCGCTGGCGTTCCACGTGACGGCCGCGGTGCAGGCCGCGCTCATCTACGCGAGCCTGGGCGGGTTTCGAGCACCCAGCTTCTACGCGAACTCGAAGCTCCCCCACGAGGAGATCGCTGCCTGGCCTTCCTGGGCGACGTGGCTCGCGCTCCTCTCGATCCTCGTCGCGGCCGTCATGCCGAAGAGCAAGGGCCCGTAGGACGACGATCGCGTCCGTCGCCGTATCATCCATCTTGTACATGTTGAGAGTCCCGGGATCCCTGCTCATCTCGACAAAGGTCCCGTGCGGGCTTGAACTACGTCGGGGGTCTCGGGGAACCATGGTCGAGAGAGCGTCGCGCGAGCCGGACTGGAAGCTCCTCATCGAGTCCGCGCCGGGTCTCCACCTCGTGCTCACGCCGGAGCTCGAGATCGTCGCGGTGAGCGAGGCGTACCTCCGCGCGACGATGACGAAGCGCGAGGACATCCTCGGGCGAGGGCTGTTCGAGGTCTTTCCCGACAACCCCGACGACCCGGGCGCGACGCGTGTGACGAACCTCCGCGCCTCGCTCGGGCGCGCTCGCGACCCGCGCGCCCCGCCAAGATGGCGTTCCAGAAGTACGACATTCTTCGCGTTCCCGACACGGCGCCGAGCGTTCATGGTCGCGAGTCGCAACCATGCTGACTGACGCCCCGTTATCCAGGTCTACTCGAGGTCCTGCCGGACGAGCAGCTCGTCCAATGCCGCCGCGAAGCTCTTCAGGTCCGCGAGCGCGCGCCGGGGAGCGCCGTCGGTGCGCATGAGCCTCACGACCTCGCGGACGTGATACGTGTAGAGGAGGCCGAGGTCCTTCGCGAGCTCGGGGCGGGAGATCAGGAAGGCCTTCTCCGCGCGGGCTGGAGCGCGCACCCTCGTCGTCGTGAGGAGAGAAGCTCCTTGCTCGAAGATCGCGAAGAAGTCGAAGTTCCTGCGCTCTCCCTCGAGCCGGAGCACGCCGTACGTGTCTCCGAGCTCGAGGCCGTAGGCGCGGATCGCGACGCCGCTCAAGGCGCTCGCGAGGAGGTCTCCGAGCGGCTCGAAGCCCAGGACCTTGAGCAGGCGATCGCTCTCGTCCTGGGGCCCCGGCGGCGTCGTCTTCGTGTAGGAGCCGGACTTTCCCCAGAAGAGGACGTCCGGAGGAGGAGCGACGGGAGCGGCCGGCGCGGGAGCCGGAGCCGCCTCGGGGGCCGGAGCCGCCTCGAGAGCCGGAGCACCCTCGCGCGGGAGCTTCCGGTTCGTCCGGGCGCTCTTCCTCTTCGGGCGAGCCGTGGTCTTCGAGGATCGAGCCTTCGTCTTCGCCGCTCCGCTCGCGCGCCTGGTCGAGCGCACGAGGGAGTAGCCCTTCTCGACCTTCTCAGCGACGAGCCTCTCGTGCTCCTTCTTCGCCGAAGCGGCGTTCTCGAAGGCCTTCCTCGAAGCCTGGCCCGTCGAGCCGACCGGGCCCCAGCGCGTCGTGAGCGAGGCGCCGTCCCGCGTGATGTCCCAGAACCTCCGCGTCGTCCCCGAAGCGAGCTCGTATCGAGCCAAGGTCACCTCCCGCGAGCGGCTCGGCCGGGGCATCTTACTGGCCGTCCGGGAAGCGTCTCAAGCCAAGGAGGACAGCTTGCCCGACTTCTGGGAGCGCGCCCGCTCGCTCGTCCGCGAGCGCACGCGCGAAGGCGGCTTCTGGCGCGCGCTCCACGGCTACTCGCCGTGCGAGGGCTTCCCTCGCTTCCACCTCGACCGCTACGGCGAGTGGTGGCTCGCGGTCTTCCACTCTCCCGACTTCGAGAGCCGCGAGCTCGGGGACCTCGCGGAATTCCTCGCGAGCACGGCGAGCGGGGTCGTCCTCAAGTTCCGGAACGACGACCGGAAGGCTCCCGCTCTCGGGAGAGTCGTCTCCGGCGACGCGGAGGCGGCGCGCTCTCTCACGGTCGAGCAGGCGGGCTACCGCTTCGAGGCGAGGCTCTCGAGCAGCCTGGACGCGGGCGCTTATCCGGACGCGGAGCGGCTCCGTGCGCACCTCATGGCGACGTCTTCGGGGAAGAAGCTGCTCAACCTCTACGCCTACACGTGCCTGTTCGGCGTGGCCGCCGCGAAAGGCGGCGCGCGAGGCGTCGTGAACGTCGACCTCTCGCGCGCTCGCTTGAAGTGGGGGCAGCGGAACTACCAGCTCAACTCGCTCCGGGCCGACGGGAGAGACTTCGTCGCGCAAGACGCTCCGCTGTTCTGCCGCCGGCAAGCGCGCGCGGGAGCGACCTTCGACGCGATCGTCGTGGACCCGCCGCCCTTCTACACGACCGGCAAGCTCCGCCGCTCGAGCGACGAGCTCCTCGAGAAGGACCTGGAAGCCGTGCTGCCTCTCGCGGCTCCCGGGGAGACGACGATCCACTTCCTACAGTGCACCGCGCGCGTCTCGGAAGGCGAGCTGCGCTCGCGCGTCGAGACCGTGCTCGCGGCCAGCCCGCGCGCGGCGCGCTTCGAGGTGCTCACCTGGAAAGGGCCGCCGATCTCTCCCGAGGAGCTGGCGCCTTCGTTCAAGGAGGCGCGGATCGTGCTCTCGGCGGTCTGATAAGAGACGGGAGAGACGAGCCACGAAGACACGAAGGCACGAAGAGGGAGGCGGGGCTCACTTCTCGCCGGGGCTCTTCTCGTCCTTCTTCGGTTCGGCGGCGGCCTTCGGGAGCTCGACCTCCTCGAGCTTCTTTCCCCAGTCGACGCGGTCGCCCCTCCCGTAGCCCTTGATCTCGAACTGGGTCGTCCCCTCGCTCTCGCGGCCGCCGCCGGTCGTCTTCCCGTCGATCGTCATGAAGACGATGCACTGGCCCTTCGCTTCCTTCGAGATCCAGGTCGCGACCTTGAGCGTGCGGACGACGTCCTCGGGCTTGCCTTCCTTGAGGACGACGCGCGCGGAGTAAGCGAGCTTGACGCACTCGAACTCCTTCCCGCCGATGGTCTTCTTCTCCTCCGTGATCTTCGCGTCCGTGAACTCCTCGCGGCCGGTCTTCGCGTTGACGAAGGCCCGGAGCGTGAGGTCCTTCTTCGTGGAGAACGTCTGCTCTCCCGGCTTCCCCTGGAAGTCGCCCGTCGAGCGCGAGGAATTCGAGATCGTCACGGAGTCGCTCGCGACGCTCGTCACGCGGTAGATCATGGCGAGCGTCACGGGCTCCTTCTTCGAGCTCGAGCGCGAGGTGACGAGGAAGACGGACCAGTCGCCCTCGTTCGCCTTCGCGAACGGATTCCACGGGAGCTTCGGGTCCTTCTCGCCTTCCTTCGCCGCTTCCGGTTTCTTCTCGGTGTCGTCGCCGGCGAGCGCGATGAGAGAAGACGAGGCGAGGGAGACGAGAACCGCGACGGCCCAAGGGAGCGAGGAGCGCATGGCGACCCCTGCGCGCGAGGGTATCACGGGCCCGGTGAGGGGCGTCAACGCCCGGCTGCCCCGGAGCGGCTTACCGGACCTGGTTCTGATCCGGCGGTGCCTTCGCGGTGTCAGGAGCCTCGGGAGGAGCCGCCACGGGCGTAGGCACGACCCTCTCTGCGGTGGGAGGCGCGGGCGGAGTGCCCGACTCGTGCATTCCCTTCTTGAACTCGTTGATTGACGACCCGAGGGCTCGCATGAGCGCGGGGATCCGCGACGATCCGAACACCACGAGTAAGACGAGGAAGATCACGAGAAGCTCGAGCGGGTAAGGGATCAGAAGGGCGAGCATGACTCCTCCTAGGGACGTTGACAGACGACTTTCTCCCCGACGCTCCTACCTGATTCTGGTGTCCTGCTGACCGCATGATCCGTTCGTAGACGCCAAGAAACGAGTAGACGAATTCCCTCCTCCTGAGGGCGGAAGACCCGCCCAGGGCCGAACCAGGTCTGGTCCTGGGATATCGGAGCGTCGCCTGGATCTCGGCCGGAGCCTTGTCGGCGAAGCGCTCCGAGTTCAGCGTGTCGAGCACGGCCGCGCGCTCCTCGGCGGCGAGGGCGCGCGACGACGTGGGGCGAGGGGCTCGCGGGCCCGCCGTCTTCGGGCGGCGACGGCGGTAGATCGCCGCGCGTGCGAGGCCGAGCGCCTCGCACGCGGGAGCCGTTCCGACGGTCGTCGCGAGGTCCTCCGCCGCGATCATGAGGGCTTCCCTTCGTCCTCGGTCTTCGTCGGCGGATCCCCGAGCATCTGAGCGACTTTTTTTGAACGTCGATGATCAGCTCGGCCTTCCGAAGGCGGTCCTGGAGCTTCTCGTTCTCCCGGCGAAGGCGCTCATTCTCGGCATCGCGAGGGTCGTTCGCCTTCCGGCCGCGCTTCTTCGGCGTAAGCGCGTCGAGCTCGCCGCGCTCGCGCT
>JACQDU010000767.1 GCA_016200955.1 bacterium | reverse complement strand
GTCTTGTGCTCGGACTTGGTGGCGGTGGCCATGGCTGTCTCCTCCTCGTTCTCTTGTCTTCTCGTTTTTCTTTGCGCCTTCGCGCCTTTGCGCCTTTGCGTTCCATGAAGACGCGAAGACGCGAAGACGCGAAGACGCAAAGAGCTGCTTCGTTCCTAGAAGTCCATGTCGTGATCGTGCCCGCCCTCGGGCGGACCGGAGTCTTCCTCGGTCTTCGGCTTCTCCGCGATGCAGCAGCTCGTCGTGAGCAGGATCTGCGAGACGCTCGCGGCGTTCACGAGAGCGGACTTGGTGACCTTCGTCGGGTCCACGATGCCCGCGTCCACGAGGTCGCAGTAGTTGCCCTTGTCGGCGTCGTAGCCGAAGCGCTCCGACTTGTCCTTGAGGACGCGGTTCGCGACGAGCTCTCCCTCGATCCCGGCGTTCTCGGCGATCGCCTTGATCGGGGAGCGCAGGGCGCGGATCAGGATCTCGACGCCGAGCCTCTCGTCTCCGTCGTGCTTCTTGGCGATGGCCTCGAGCTCCTTCGCCGCTCTCAGGAGCGCGACTCCGCCTCCCGGGAGGATGCCCGTCTCGACGGCCGCTCTCGTCGCCGAGAGCGCGTCCTCGATCCGGCCCTTCTTCTCCTTGAGCTCCGTCTCGGTCGCCGCGCCCACGTTGATCTGCGCGACGCCACCCGCGAGGCGAGCGAGCCTCTCCTGGAGCTTCTCCTTGTCGTAATCGGAGTCGGTCTTCTCGACCTCTCGCCGGATCGCCTCGCAGCGAGCGTTGATCTTGTCGGTCGAGCCCGCTCCTTCGAGGACGGTCGTCGTCTCCTTGGCGACCTTGACGCGCTTCGCCTGACCCAGGTCCGAGACGGCGACCTTCTCGAGCTCGAGGCCGAGCTCCTTGGAGATGAGCTTGCCTCCGGTCAAGACCGCGATGTCCTCGAGCATGGCGCGCCTGCGATCGCCGTAGCCCGGCGCCTTCACGGCGCAGGCGTCGAAGATCCCCTTGAGCTTGTTGACCACGAGAGTCGCGAGCGCCTCGCCTTCCACGTCCTCCGCGATCACGAGGAGAGGCCGCTTCGCCTTCGCCACCGTCTCGAGGAGCGGGATGAGAGGCTTGATCGCCGCGAGCTTCTGGTCGTAGATCAGGATCAGCGCGTTGTCGAGGACCGCTTCCTGCGTGTCGGGGTTCGTGACGAAGTGAGGGGAGAGGTAGCCCCGGTCGAACTGCATGCCCTCGACGATCTCGACCTCCGTCTCGAGCGCCTTGCCCTCCTCGACGGTGATCACGCCGTCTCGCCCGACCTTGTCCATGGCGTTCGCGATCTGCTCGCCGATCTCGGCGTCGTTGTTCGCGGCGACCGTGGCGACCTGGCGGATCTTCTCGTGCGTCTCGACCTTCTTCGACATCTTGTCGAGGATCTCGATGGTCCGGTCGACGCCCGCCGCGATCCCGCGGTTGAGAGCCATGGGGTCGGCTCCCGCCGTCACGGACTTGAGCCCCTCGAGGAAGATCGACTCCGCGAGGACCGTCGCCGTCGTCGTGCCGTCTCCCGCGTCGTCGGAGGTCTTGGACGCCGCGACCTTCACGAGCTGAGCACCCATGTTCTCGTAAGGATCGGTCAGCTCGATCTCCTCGGCCACGGAGACGCCGTCCTTCGTCACGCGAGGGCCGCCGAAGCTCTTGTCGAGGACCACGTTTCGGCCCTTGGGCCCGAGAGTCACCTTCACCGCGCGGGCGAGCTTCTGGACGCCGCCCTTGATCTTCTCGCGCGCTTCCTGGTCGAACGCGAGCTGCTTGGCCATGTTCGAGGCTCCTTCTGTTCGTGAGCGCACAAACGGCGACAACGCCCGAGCTGTGAGCTCGGCGCGGGGCTTTGGGCCGAGCACGGGGTGTGCCCCGCCCAGGTGGGGCGGTAACTTAAGGTAAGAAGGCAGGATCGCGCAAGAACCAACGCAAGAAGCGCCTGCCAGAAGGGCCGCAGTTCGCTCCCAAGACGGCCGCTCGCCTGTCGTTCTGGCAGCGCTCCCCGAGAGTTGCGGCCCTCTCCCCGTTGGGCTAACCTCGATGCCGAGAGGTCCGCCGAGGCCGCCTTGCACGACGAAACGGTTCGCCTCGGGGGAGGAACCAGCACTCGAAGGATCGCCCGCTTCCACGCGGGAGTGGTCGACGTTCGCCGCAGGCTCCGGGTCTCGGAGACGACGTGGCTGTTCCTCCTCGCGGCGCTCTCGGGGCTCCTCGCGGGATGCGGCTCGATCCTCTTCCATTACCTCATCGAGGCGATCCAGTGGCTCGCCTTCGGCACGGCCGCGCACAAGGGACCGCTCGCCGCGATCCAGGAGCCGGGATATCCCGCGTGGCGCGTGCTCCTCGCGCCCGCGCTCGGAGGGCTCGTCGTCGGTCCTCTCGTCCACTTCTTCGCGCGCGAGGCCAAGGGCCACGGAGTCCCGGCCGTCGTGCGAGCCGTCCACGAGAGGGGCGGAAGGATCTCCCCGATCGTCGCGCTCGTGAAGATGGTCGCGAGCGCGACGACGCTCGGGTCCGGCGGCTCGCTCGGCCGCGAGGGGCCCGTCGTGCAGATCGGCGCCTCGATCGGCTCGGGCGTGGGCCAGCTCCTGGGAGTGACTCCGAAGCAGCTCAAGATGCTCGCCGCGGGAGGCGCCGCGGCCGGGCTCGCGGCGATCTTCAACGCTCCTCTCGGAGGCGCCTTCTTCGCGCTCGAGGTCTTCGTCGGGAGCTTCGCCATGGAGGCCTTCGGGCCGGTCGTCGTCGCGTCCGTCGCGGCGAC
>JACQDU010000772.1 GCA_016200955.1 bacterium | reverse complement strand
TGTTCTCGGGCTTCACGTCGAGGTGAGCGACCTCCTGGCTGTGGATGTAGGAGAGCGCCTCGACCGCTTGCTTGAGGACGCGCGCCGTCGTCTTCACGTCGAGCGTGCCGCCCGCTTTCTGGATGAGCTGCTTCACCGTGAGCGACTCGAACAGCTCGAGCTCGAGCGTCGGCCGCGGGGCGACCCTGACCCACCCGCCGAAGCCGATCACGTTCGGGTGCTTCATGCGCTCGAGGACGGAGACCTCGCGGTAGAAGCCGCGCAGCATGTCCTTCGACTCGACGTGCTGCGGCAAGAGGACCTTGAGCGCGACCGGCTTGTCGTAATGGTGCTTGACCGCCTTGAAGATGGATGCGGAGCCTCCGTCGGTGATCCACTTGACGATCGTGTAGCCGGGGATCGCGATCTCGGGCATGAGCGTGCGCAAGGTAAGGTATCGGCCTACGCGTGGCAAGAGTTGTGTCCGCACCCGCGACTCGGCATCCGCCGTGCGGTAGACTCCCGCCCGAAGGGGAGGCGGCCTTGGCGAGGAAGACGAGGAAGACGGGAAAGAAGACGCCGGGAAAGAAGCCGGCGCGCTCTCCGAAGGCCTCGAGGAAGCCGCCCAGCAGGAGAAGAGCGAAAGGCGCCCGCACCAAAGCCAGAGCCCCCGACCCTACCCTCCCCCCCGCGGGGGGAGGGGACACGAGGCCGAAGGCTCGGCAGCATGCCGCCTGGCTCGTCGAGGTCACGCCGAGACCGGGAGCCGCCGACCCCGAGGGAAAGCGCCTCCTCCACGAAGCGCAGGCGCTCGGGATCGACGCGAGGGGCGCTCGCTCGGCGGTGGTCTACGAGCTCGCGGGAGCGGACCGCGAGGCGGCGTGTCTCCTCGCGGAGAAGCTCCTCTCGGACCCGATCCTCGAGCAGGCGGTCGTCGTCGGTCCCTCGGAGGAAGCGGCCCGTCGCGGCGCGGCGGCACCTGCTCGCGGGGAGCGCGTGGCGACGTGCGTGCGGAAACCGGGAGTCATGGACCCCGTGGCTCTCTCGACGGTCGAGGCGGCGCGCGATCTCGGCGTCTCCCTCGAGGACGTCCGTCTCGCGCGGCGCGTCTACGTCGAGGGAGACGTGCGGGAAGACGAGCTCTCGCGTCTCGCGGGGAAGGTCCTCGGGAACGAGGCGCTCGATCGCGTCGTCCTCGGCCCCGAGCCTCTCCCGCCCCGGGGAGAGCGCGCCCGGAAGACGGCGAAGACGCTCCGCCGCGAGGTCCCGCTCCTCTCTCTCGCGGGAGACGAGCTCGAGAAGCTCTCTCGCTCTCGCACGCTCGCTCTCTCGCGGAACGAGATGGAGGCCGTTCAGGCTCACTACCGATCGCTCGAGCGCGAGCCCACGGACCTCGAGCTCGAGACGATCGCCCAGACCTGGAGCGAGCACTGCAAGCACAAGACGCTCACGGGACCGATCGACCTCGTGACCGTCTCAAGGGACGGAGCCGAGAAGCGCGAGAGGATCGGGAACCTCCTCAAGGAGACGATCTTCGGCGCCACGCGAGAGCTCGGTCTCTCCCGCTGCGTCTCCGTCTTCGAGGACAACGCGGGCGTCGTCCGCTTCGACGAGAAGACCGGGATCGCGGTCAAGGTCGAGACGCACAACCACCCGAGCGCGATCGAGCCCTACGGCGGCTCGGGGACCGGCGTGGGTGGCGTGATCCGCGACGTCCTCGGGACCGGCCTCGGAGCGAGGCCGATCGCGTCGGTGGACGTCTTCTGCGTGGGCGACCTCCACGCGAAGGACGAGGCCGTCCCCGAGGGAGCTCTCCACCCGAGGCGTCTCCTCGGAGGTGTCGTCTCTGGCGTGCGCGACTACGGGAACCGCATGGGGATCCCGACCGTCGCGGGCTCCGTGATCCAGGACGAGCGCTACGTCGGGAACCCTCTCGTCTACTGCGGGACGATCGGGACGATCCCGCTCGACCGGGTCCAGAAGGCCGCTCGTCAGGGAGATCGGATCGTCGCCGCGGGCGGCCGAACGGGACGCGACGGGATCCACGGCGCGACCTTCTCCTCCGACGCCCTGACGAGCGAGAGCGAGACCGTCTCCTCGGGAGCCGTCCAGATCGGGAACGCGATCGAGGAGAAGAAGGTCCAGGACGTCCTCCTCCGGCTCCGCGACTCGGGAGCGCTCCATGCGGTCACCGACTGCGGCGCCGGAGGTTTCTCGAGCGCCGTGGGAGAGATGGCCCGCGAGACGGGCGCCGAGGTCGATCTCGCGCGGGCGCCGCTCAAGTACGAAGGTCTCTCTCCCTGGGAGATCTGGGTGAGCGAGGCCCAGGAGCGAATGGTCCTCGCCGTGCCGAAGGAGCGCGTCCGGGAAGTCCTCGCGGCCTTCGCCGCCGAGGGAGTCGAGGCCGTGGACCTGGGAGTCTTCCGCTCCGACGGGAAGCTCATCGTGCGCCACGGCACGACGATCGTGGGAGAGCTCGACTCCCGGTTCTTGCACGACGGCTTGCCTCGAACGCCGCGCGCCGCGCGCTGGGTCGAGCGAGAGCCCGAGCGTCTCTCCGTGAGAAAACCCGTTCTCCACGGCGAGGCGCTGCGAGCGCTCCTCGCTCACCCGTCGATCTGCTCGAAGGAGTGGATCGTCCGGCAATACGACCACGAGGTCCAGGGCCAGAGCGGCCTCAAGTGCTTCCAGGGAGCTCGCGCGGACGGCCCCGGCGACGCCACCGCCGTCGCGGGAGCGCCGGGGTCCGTTCGCGGCGTGCTCGTCGGTCTCGGATGCCAGCCTCGCGTTTCGGACGACGATCCTTACCTGTCGGCGTGGGCGTCGGTGGACGAGGCGATCCGGAACGTCGTCGCGACCGGAGGAGACCCGGACGCCTGCTCTCTCCTCGACAACTTCTCGTGGGGCGACTGCCGGAAGCCCGACCGGCTCGGCGGGATCGTCCGCGCCGCGCGCGCCTGCCGCGAGGCGTCTCTTCTCCACAAGGCTCCCTTCATCTCGGGCAAGGACTCGCTCAACAACGAGTACGTCCTGAAAGACGGCCGCGCGATCGCGATCCCCGGGACGCTCCTCGTGACGTGCGTCGCGGTCTACGAGGACGTGGCCGAGCTCGTCTCCATGGATTGGAAGGAGCCGGGGCACGCCGTTTATCTCCTGGGAGAGACGCGCGCGGAGCTCGGGCGCTCTTACTGGCTCGACGTCGTGGGCGGGAAGGGCGGCGCTCCTCCGCGCCCGCCGCGCGAGGCCGCTTCTCTCTACAGGAAACTACATCGAGCCGTGAAAGAAGGCCTCGTGCGAGCGGCTCACGACCTCTCGGAGGGCGGGCTCGCGGTCGCTCTCGCGGAGAGCGCGTTCTCGGGCGAGGTCGGGGCGCGCGTCGATCTCTCGCGCGTCAACCGGAGCGCGGATGCGGCGAGCGACGAGGCATTGCTGTTCTCGGAGTCGGGCGGGCGGCTCCTCGTCGTGGTCGCTCCCGTGCACCGGAGCCGGTTCGAGGCGCTCCTCGCGGGAGAGGCCGTCGCCGCGATCGGAGAGACGACGCGCGAGCAGAAGCTCTCGGTCGTGGGCCTCTCGGGGAGCGCGGCTCTCGACGAGCCTCTCGTCGAGCTCAAGCGAGCGTGGCAGGGGACGCTGCCCGGGCTCTACGAGTGACAGCCTCAACCGAATGACTTGAATGAGGCCGCCAAGTCGCCAAGACGCCAGGTTGCGTCATTCCGTTCTTGGCGGCTGTTTCCTGTTGCTCATTCCGTGTTGTTATTCCGTGTTCGCCTCCGAGTCCTACCCTAACACTCCGACACTCAGTCGCGATCGGCTAGCAAGCTGGCCAGCAGCTACTTGCGGCCTGACCCTCTGGCATTGCGCCTTGGCGCCTTGGCGGCGCGACTCATCAAGACAACCGGCCAGCGCTCTGACTCGAGAGCTCAGTCGTCCGGGCTCCGCTTCTTCCTGGAAGAAAGCGGGCGAGCCTTCCTCGAGGGCCTCTCGGCGCTCTCGTCGTCGGTCTCGAGGTTGCGCTGGCCCACGAGCCCCCCTCCGGGCGATCCGGCCGTCCGCGGGAGAGAGCGGCGCCCGGACTTCTCTCGTGCGGGAGGCACGGGATCGTCGCGCGGCGCGTCGTCGGACTCGCGTCGCTCGGCGTCGAGCGAGGGGAGACGATCCGCCGAAGCATCGAGCTCGTCTCTCACGGCGAGCTCGGAGGTGCTCTTCTTCCTGTTCTCTCCCGAAGACCCGGAGCCGGGCGAGACGACGCCCGAGGACGCGCCCGCGAGGAGCTCCTCGAAGGTCGCGCAGCCGTGGCTCCCGGCCATGTAGCGCATGCCGAGCTCGCAGGCGCGCTCGAGCTCGTCCCCGCGCACGCGCTCGCGCGCGCGGGCGAGATGCTTCGCGCGGATCGCGCTGTTCTTGTCGGGGGGCTGGAGCCCGTAGGCCACGAGGGCGAGCGCCTTCCTCGCGCTCGCGAGCTCGAGCTCGAGGCCGCGCGGGTTCCAGCCCGACACGGCCGTGAGGAGGTAAGCCACCTCGCCGATCCCTATGTAGGTGTCGGTCGTGTAGCTCGCCTTCTCGTAGCTCTCGTTGAGCCGGAAGATGAGAGCGAAGACTTCCTTCACGAAAGCGTCGCCGACCGTCTTCCTGAGAGCGCTCCACTCCTCGCGCGCGCCCGCGACCTTCTCGTGAGCGGCGACGACCGGACCGCCGCGGCGGCTCGACTCGGCGCGGAGCTTGTAGAGGAGCTTCACGAGGAGGTGGAAGCCCTCGACATCGAGGAAGCGCCCCACCACGCGAGCGAGCGCCGGCGCGTAGAGCCCGAGGAGCAGGAGGTCGTCGCGCTCGAGCCTCTCGAAGCCCGCGAGCGCTCGCCGGAGGTCGAGCTTTCCCGCGCGCACGTTCAGGTGACGGCAGACTTCCTTGAAGATCCGCCACGTCTTCTTCTCGTCCGTGTCGAAGACCGAGAAGATCCGCACGAGGAGGTCGTCGATCGGCAGCTTGTCGAAGCTCGCGAGGACCTCATTCCCCGAGGAGTCGCGGGAGAAGACGAGGTAGCTCCGCCTCTTCCCTCTCCTGTAGGGGAAGAAGACCTGGATCGCCCCGTCTTCCGTCGCGCGCGCCGCGAACGTGGCGCGGAAGGCGGAGCGCGCCTTCGCCTCGAGCTCGGAGATCCACTTCTCGCCCGGCCGCTCGACTCCCACGAGGAGAGAGAGCGCCGCGACGGCCTCGTACTGGAAGAGGCGGCCTTCCTCGTCGTGGTCCAGGACGAGGAGCCCGGCGAGGCGCCGCAGCTCCTCGCTCGTGCGAGCGAACGCCGCCGCGCGGAGGACCTGGCCGCGCACCATGCGCGTCCTGAGCTTCTCGGGGTCCACCGCTCCGAGGCCGAAGGGGCCCGCCTCCTTCGGAGGCGGAGCGCCCGCGTTCGCCTCCTCTCGCAGCTCGTCGACACCGGTGCGGTCGGCCGTGTAAGCGATGAGCTTCGCCATCCGCTCGGGCTTCTTCCCCCACGCGGTCGCCAGGAGACAACCCGCGAGGAGAGCGTCCTTCTCGCGCTCCCCGAGCAGCGGGAGGAGGGCCTTCTCCCAGCCCGGGACTTCCACGATGCGCTCGACGCCTTCTTTCAGGACGGCGTGATGCGCGTGCCGCACGCGCTCGCCGTCGCGCACGCGAGCGATCTGGAAGCCCACGGGAGCGAAGCCGCAGATCCGCCGGTAAGCGCACGCGCCGCAGGCGTCGCGCAGCTCCGCGATGATCCCCCGGACCGCCCGGTCGGCCTCGCCGCGACCGGCGGCCGG
>JACQDU010000771.1 GCA_016200955.1 bacterium | reverse complement strand
TGTGCTTCGTCGTCGACCTCGGGACGTTCCCGCTCGGGTGGCTGGGGCTTCTCATCTTCATGTGAGCCGTCACGAGGAAGCGACAGCGGCAACCGGTCGGGCCACCGGCAAGACTCTCAGTTCGTCTTCGCGGCGCGGTAACGGGCGAGAAAGCGGAAGAGGCCCGGGGGCGTGAAGAAGGTCGCCCGGAGGTCTCCGAGCCCGATCTGGGTCCCGTCGGAGACGATGAAGCCCCCGCGCGGGACCGGATTCGAGTCGATCGTCGTGCCGTTCGTCGAATGGTGGTCGTGGATCTTCCAGCCTTCGGTCGAGGACGTGAAGTAGGCGTGAAGCTTCGAGATGCTGCCGACGGGCAACCAGACGTCGTTGTTGGGGGCCCTTCCGATCGTGATCATGTCGGCGAACGGATTCCGCTTGGTCTTCGCGAGGAAGAGGACGTCGGAGCCTCCGACGAACGCGAACCCGGGCTCCTTGTCCTTCCGCTCCGGGACCCTGTCCATGAGCGGAGTGGGGCCGCTTCCCGCGGCCGGCGGCTTGAAGCCCTGGATCGGGAAGTCGCCCGTCCCGGGCGTATCGACCCTCGCGGCGTCGGCGGGCTCGAATGCCGACAGGAAGACGAGCGCCGGCGAAGGGTGCCGCTCCATGAAGGTCTTCGCGGTCTCGCTGACGACGGCCCGGCAGAGGGAGTCGAGCGTCATCGCGCCCGCGTTCGAGACGGGCCTCGCGCTCGAAGGCGGTTGCGCGATCTTGTACTCGTCGGACCCGAGAGCCGCCGTCGACGCGACCTCGAGGATCGTCGCGACGCACGCTTGGACGAGCTCCACCGGAAGCGACTTGATCTCCGCGATCACCGCTTCCAGGTCGGGGCTCGTGACGTCCCGGGTCGGAACGACGCGCGCGAGCCCGCCGCGGAAGGGTGCGGGAAGCCCGACGAGCGCCGCCTCGAGTGCCCGCACGAGGACGTCGGGCGGGAGCCCCCGCAAGAGGGTCTCGACCTCCGCGGCTCGCTCTTTCGCGATCCGGGTGCTTGAGCCCATGCCGTCACCTCGACCCGGGGCGGAATGTTACTCCGTGTCGATGCCGTCTTCAACGACGAGGGCGATCGACTTCGTGCGCTGCCGAAAGGTCGGGAGCCAAGCGGATTAGCCGATTCCGTCTCTCTCCCGAGGCGCTTCCGCACGCCCGGGAACATCGCCGTCTGTCTCGCGCTCACCCGCGCCAGCTACCGGGCGCCGTCTTCTCGAGCGTGACCGCCGACCTCTCTCCCCCTGCGGGCCGGGCGGAGGGAGAATCCCGAAGAGGACCATGATCCCCGACAGCATCCTCGACCGAGCCCGCGCCCTCCACGAGAGCTCGCTCGTGACCGACCTCCACGCGGACACGTTCCTCGCGGTGCGCTACAAGGGCTCCGACATCGCGCGGCGCCACGCGAGGCCGATCGGGTGGGCGCCCTTCATGCTCCACTGCGATCTCCCTCGGTGGCGCGAGGGAGGCGTCCGGGCGCAGGGCCTAGGGATCGTCGCGACGAAGCTCATGACCCGCAGCCCGCGCGAGCACGCGCGCGCGACGATCGCTCTCATGCACGAGACCTTCCGGAAGAACGCGGGAGAGGTCGAGCTCGTGCGAGACCCCGACGAGCTCGAGGCGGCGGCCGGTCGAGGGAAGCTCGCGGCCTTCCTCGGGCTCGAGGGAGCTCACATGTACGAGGGCGACCTCGAGACCGTGCGCGAGCTCCACGAGAAGGGCGTGCGCTACGTGACGCTCGCTCACTTCTTCTCGAACGACGTCGTCTCGTCTTCAAGCGAGAAGCACGCCTCCGTCAAGCTCACGGGCTTCGGGAGAGACGTCGTGCGCGAGCTCAACCGGCTCGGCGCGCTCGTCGACCTCGCTCACGTGCACGAGGAGAGCTTCCACGCCGCTCTCGACGCGAGCGAGTCTCCCGCGATCGTCTCGCACGGAGGCTGCCGGGCGCTGCGGGACCACCACCGGAACCTCTCGGACTCCCAGCTCCACGCTCTCGCGGCTCGAGGGGGCGTCGTCGGCGTGATCTTCTTCCCCTGGTATCTCTCGCGCAACCCGCTCGTCTCGCTCGAACGGATCGTCGATCACATGGAGCACATCGCGCGCACCGTCGGAGCACGGCACGTGGCGCTCGGGTCCGACTGGGACGGCTTCGTCTGGATGCCGCGCGGGCTCCCCGACGCCGCCGCGCTCCCGCGCCTCACGGTCGAGCTCGTGAGGCGAGGCTTCTCGGATGACGAGATCCACGGGATCCTCGGAGGGAACTTCCTCCGCGCCTGGCGCTCGGCGATCGCCGTGAGCGATGCGGGCAAGGTGAGCTCTCGCCAGGGCGCGTCAAGAAACACCTCATCCGAAGAGAGCCACCGCAGAGGCGCCGAGAGCGCGGAGGCCTCGCCGAGAACGTGAGCGAACATCGGGTTCTCTGCGCGTTCTCTCCGACCTCTGCGGCTCCGCGGTTCTCTCCCGCTTCAACGAAGTGAACGAGTTGTTGGTAACGGGTCCTTAGCTCGCCCGGATCGCGGAGTCGAGAGCGCGGAAGAACGCCCGGATCCTGAGAGAGTTCGCCCAGAAGTCCGAGAGGCCGACACGCGAGGCCGAGCGGATCTCGAGGCGGCTTCCGCCGCCGTCTTCTCCCACCTCGATCGTCACGTCGTCGACCCAGCCCACGAGCCGCGTGCGCGCCTCGAAGCGCAGGACGCCCGCGTCGCCGCCGACGGCGCTCCAGCGAGGCATCGTCGCGGCGGCGTCACGCACGCACGCGAGCAAGCGGTCCCTCGGGACGGCGAACGAGCGCTCGCCGGTCGCGACGTTCGAGAAGAGCCCCACGCGGTCAGGCGCGGCCGCGAGCGGGCTCGAGCTTCGGACGCTTCGCCCCGTTGCCCGCGCCGTTCCCGTTCTTCAGGTGATCGAGGAACGCCTGGGCCGCGACGACGCCGTCTCCCTTCAAGCGATAGAAGCGCTGCTTCGCGTCGACGCGAGCCTCGACGAGGCCCGCTCGCCTGAGGCCGCCGAGATGGATCGACGTGAGGGACGGCGAGCTCTCGACCTCGCGCGCGAGCTCGGCCACGTGCCGCTCACCCGCGGCGAGGAGGTCCAGGAGCCGCCGTCTCACATCGTTCGAGAGTGCCTTGAAGACGAGACGCTCGCGGCTCTTGATCCGGCGCATACCGCTTCCCCACGGATAGTGCTTGTAACTTCTCGGGGGAAAGAAAAAAAGACCGTTCCCATCGATGCGTGGCCGACCCAGAGACGACGGACGCTCCAGGTGCAGAAAATCGGCAGGAGCGCTCGCACGCTCTCCAGCGATGGTCCGGGTCCAGTGGGAATGGGGGGCATCCCCCGCAAGTGGTGAAGAAAATCAACCAAGAGAGCTCGGGCCCTCCCGGAAACGTCGGTGCCTGCGGGTAAGTTCTCCGCGAATTCACCGAGAGCCGACGGCCTGGTGATTCGTCGCACCACCTCATTCGCCGGAGCCGAATGCCGAGATGAGCACGAGCACACTCGCCGAGCGGGTCCTCTCACCGAACGAGCTCGATCGGCTCCTCCGGGCGCCGAAACGGGCGATCGCGCTCAGGAACGCGGCGATCGTCGCGCTCTATGGATCGCACGTCCGTCCCGGCGCGCAACGCCACCTGCGAGTCGAGCACGCGGTCGCCCTCTGCGCCGGCGAGCAGCTCGAGCTCGGCCCGAGCGGCAGCGACAGGACGGTCCTCCTCGGAGCGCGCGCGCGGGCCGCCCTGCGCGCTTACCTCGAGCACGGGCGGCCCTTGCTCGCGAAGACGGAACGCCCCGAGCTCCTCCTCTCCCCCGGCGGGCGGCCGCTCAAGGCCTGCTACATGGGCCGCGCCGTCCAGCGCGCCTTCGAGCGGGCGGGCATCCCGTACGCGGGGCACGTCCGTGGCCTTCTCTCGCGCACGCTCGCCGAGCTCGATCCCGTCTCGCCCCGGCCGAGCTCGCGTCGCGTTCCGGCCGCTCCCGCGGCTCCCGCCGTTCCCGTGGTTCCGCCGAGAGAGTCGGAGAAGCGCGAGCAGAAGCGGGCCACCATGAAAGCGTTCATCGCCGCGGTCAAGAAGGCCGCGAGGGGCTGCAAGGACTGCGGCGCTCACGCCGCCGAGAGCTTCTCCGAGCTCACGTTCGACCACCTCCCGGGGCACGAGAAGCGCTTCAACCTCGCGAGCGCCGCCCAGCGCTCGCTCGAGGCGGTCAAGGCCGAGATCAAGAAGTGCGAGCTCGTGTGCGTCCCTTGCCACCGCGCCCGCGAGAAGGCCCGGGGGCGCTAGTCACCGGGCTCGTCGCTTGCCCTGAGAGAAGACCGCAGAGGCGCCGAGCGCGCGGAGGAGTCGCAGAGGGCTGAAGCCGGATTCAGTCCTCTGCGCGACCTCGGCGCCTCCGCGGCTATCTCATCACATCGAGCGGCCGCCGCCGTCAGCTCTCCCCGGCCCCGGCCTCGTCCTCGTGCTCCGAGGTGAACGTGAGGACGTGCCCGTCGGGGTCCGGGCAACTGAACGTCCGATGCGGGCCGAAGCGATCTCTCATCATCGGCCCGACCCTGTAGCCCTTCTCCTTGAGCGCTCGCTGGAGGAGGTCGACGTCGTCCACGAGGAAGTCGAACGGAAGGCTCTTGGCCGCGGGCTTCTTCTTCGCGGCGAACAGGAGGAGATGCGTCCCGCCCCGCAGCTCGAGGATCGCGAGGTTGCGCATGCGATGGTGCGCCTCGCGCATGCCGAGCGAGAGGTAGAACTCGGCCGACCTCGCGAGGTCGCTCACGCGCAGTGAGAAGTGGCCGATCGCGATCGTGGGCTCGCCGTGCTTCATGGGCTGGCTCACGTCACCTCCCGACCACGATGTCGATCGTGTTGCTCCGGACGCTTCCACGCCAGGCGCGAGGATCAAAGGCGGCCTGCTTGAACCCGTGCGCGGGAGGGAAAGCGAGCTCGAGGGTCACGCGGTAAGCGCCCGCGCGGAGCGCGTAGCTCCAGCCGATCGTCTGCTTCGGGCCCGCCGGCTGCGTGCAGGCGAACGGCTCGGCGCGCTCGACGCTCTTTCCCGGGAGGAGGAGCGTGGCCTCCTCGTTGACCCCGCACGGAACGACGGGCCCGGGACCGGGGGCGACGGCCTGGCCTCTCGAGTCCACGACCTCGAGGCGCCGGTTCCACCAGAAGGTGAGCGTGAAGGGCTCCTGGCTCACGTTCGTGTAGACGGCGCTGAGCGAGATGTCGTCCGTCTTCGCGAACCGGGGCCGCTGGCTTCGAAGCTCGATCGCGAGGGTCTGCTCTTCCATCTTCTCCGCCGCCTCGAAGGGGCGAGTCTACACTCCGGTCCCGGACCGACCAAGGCGGGCTCGGCGGGAGGCGACGAGAGCAGGCCGCCTCGATAGGTTACTCTCACGAAGAACGATGAACGATCCCCGGGAGCCCGAAGGAGCGCGGGAGACGACCGAGAAGCCCGCCGGAGAAGCCGTGCCCCGGAAGAAGAGGAGCCGGCTCAAGAAGAGACTCCTCGCGCTCTCGCTCTCCCTGGCCGTCTCTCTCCTCTTGATCGAGGTCGCCGCTCGCGCGGCCTTCCGCGATCCGATCGCGAAGCTCTACGAGGAGGTCGGCTATCTCGAGGCGCTCCACCCCGACGCCCCGCTCGGAGAGAACGCCTTCTACGAGTCGCTCCTCCTGCTTCCGACCAAGGAGCGTCCCCCGAAAGCGCCCTATTGCCTGGACGCGCGGGTCGGATACACGCACCTCCCCGACCTCCGCGAGAGGCTCGGCTTTCCCGAGGCGCCGAGCCACGGCTACGCGGTCCGGACGAACGCCCTCGGCCTCCGCGACGACCGCGTGCTCGTCCCCAAGAAGAAGGGAGTCCTCCGCGTCCTCGTCGTCGGCGACTCCTACACCTTCGGGACGGGAGTCGAGCGCGAGGAAGCCTACCCCGCGCTCCTCGAGCGCGAGCTCGCAGCGCGCCTCGCTCCGCGCGAGGTCGAGGTCGTGAACGCCGGCTGCGCCGGCTGGGGCCAGAAGGAGGAGATCGCTCTCCTCGAGAGCCTCGGGCCGAGCCTCGAGCCGGACGTCGTTATCCTCCAGTTCTGCGTCACGAACGACGTCCTCGACGACGTCCGATACCGCGAGGGCGAGGGCCTCGTCCCGGACCCGGAGATCGTGGACCGCCTCGCCTCGAGCGCGTGGTTCAAGAACCCGCTCGCTCGCGGGAGTCGGGCGTATCGCCTCCTCGTCTGGAACGTCGTCCGGCACTTCCTCCGCTACCGGATCATGGAGGATCCGGCGCTCCTCGCGCGCGCTTCCGCTCTCCTCGACCGGGCCCACAGGTCCTCGACGAAGCTCGGAGCTTCCTACGGCCTCCTCGTGGCGCCCGGGGTCGAGCAGGTGAGACACACGATGGCGGATCGTCTCCTCGAGACGACGCGGATCAACCAGGCCGTCACCGCGAGCTCTCGCGCGGACGGAGCGCCCGTCGTCGATCCTCTCCCGGCTCTCGAGGACGCCTGGGCTCGCGGAGTGCTGACGAACTTCGAGGTGAACCGGCACTGGAACGCGGCCGGTCACAGGGTCGTGGCCGAGTCTCTCCTCCCCATGGCGCTCGAGCTGGCGGCGAAGCACTGACTTGACTAGTTCGGGAGGACCCGGTAGATCCTGAGCTCCTCGACGCCGGATCGCACGGGAGGCGTGCGCTCGCAGCGAACGTTCAGGTAGCTCGCGATGAGGGCGACGTAGTTCTCGTGGAGCTCCGTGCGCTCCGCCTGGTCGTCCACGAGGAGCGCGATGAACGTCGGCCGCTCGCGGTCGACCTCGTAGCCCCACTCGCGGACCTCGCGCCGTCCGCCCCAGAGCGTCTGGTGGAGCTTGATCGCGCCGTCGTCCACGAAGACGACGGACCCGTCCGGGATCCGCGCGTAGAAGGCGTCCCGCAGCTCCGCTCTCGCCGCGATCCGCCTCTCGTGGAGCGCGATGATCGCTCCGGCGGGCACGAGGAGCGCCGCGAGCACGACCCACGGGAGACGGGCGCGCGCCTTCTCTCCCGGGAAGAAGCGCTCGAGCCAGCCCGCGTAGCTCGAGAGGAGGAGCGCGAGCACGGGCAGGTGGAAGCGCAGGCCGCGCACGGGGGCGTCGGGCCCGTTTCTCCCCGTATCCAGGAAGCCGTAGAAGCCATAGAAGACGAGGGAGGCCAGGACCGGCGCGAGCACGATCGCGCGGCGCGGCCGATCGCCGATCCACGCGACGAGCAGGAGCGGCGGCATGACCGTGAGGAACAGGAGGTACATCGCGGCGTTCTTCGGGAAGTGCTCGAGGGCGAAGAGCGAGCTCCCGTAGCCGGCGCGCTCGTAGGCGAGGACGAACGGGTTCCCCGTCGTGAGGGCCTGGTAGCCCAGGAGCACGAGGACCGCCGGCGCCGCTCCCGCCGCGAGCCCGAGAGCGCTCCGGACGAGCTCGGGCCTGCGCCCGCGCTTCCACGCGTGCACGAGAGCGACCACGCCGATCGCGACGGCGACGAGCGCCTCTCCCGGTCGCACGAGCAGGAGGAGGCCGAGCCCGAGCCCGGCGCGCGCCGAGGCTCTCTCCCGTGCGATCTCGGAGAGGGCGAGGAGAGCGCACGTCGCGGCGAGGACGTCGCTCATGACGGTCCGCGCGAACAGGACGCACGTCGGGTGGAAGAGGTAGAGCACGGCGAGCCTGGGATCGCGCCCGAGCGCGCGGAACAGGCGCGCCGCGAGCACGAACCCGGCGAGGTGAGCGAGCGGCGCGGCGAGGAACGTCGCGCGGACCCCGAACCAGAGGAACGGCATCAGGAAGAGCGCGTTCCCCGGCGGATGCTTCGCGACCTGGTGCCCGTCGTCGTCGAACCAGGCGCCGTTGCACGTGACTCCCGCGAGGTCGGGGTGCAGGTGCCCGCGCTCGAGCGTCGTCGCGAGCGCGAGGTAGCTCCCCTCGTCCGAAATCAAGTAAGTGCGCGGAAGGAAAGCGAGCGAGAGGAAGAGGAAGATCGCCCCCGCGATGAGGAGGAACCTCCTCTCGTCCTTCGTCATGCGAGTGGTCATAACCGGCGCGCTCGCGGGCGTAAAGGGTTCGCGCCGCGCGCTCAGGGGGCGCCCGAGAGACGCTCGAGCATCGCCCGGAGTGCGTCTCGCTCGAGGGGAACGTTGCTCTCGACGATCTCGCAGCGGCCCCATCGAGCCTCGGCGATCCGCGCGCGGATCCGCCTGAGCTTCTCCTCCGTCGAGAACTGGCAGGCGAGGCGCCGCTCGATCTGCTCGGGAGAGAGACCGCGCTCGCGGAGCCGCGCGACTCTCAGGGGCTCGTCCGCGACGACGAGGACCACCTTGTTGTTGCAGAGGTGGAGCAGCTCCGCCTCGGCGAGGAGAGCGGAGTTCACGAGGATCACGCCCTTCTTCCCCGCCATGGCCGCCCGGAGGCGCGTGAGGAGCGGGACTCGCATGGTCTCGTTGAGCCGCGCGAGCTTCGCGGGGTCGGCGAAGACAACGTTCCCGAGCTCCCGGCGCTCGAGCTTCTCGAGGCCGAGGACGGAGCGGAGCTCGCCGCGGACCTCCTCGTAGGCCGGCTCCTTGCGCTCGAAGAGGATCTCGTGCGCGAGCTCGTCCAGGTCGATGTCGTGGACCGGCCGCTCCGGAGTCGAGCAGAGAGAGACGAGCGAGCGGCCGAGGTGAGACTTGCCGCAGGCGATCCCTCCCGTGACTCCGACGATCACCTGCTCGTTCAGGCGGCGCTCGAGGGCCTCCTTCACGATCGGCGGGACGTACTCGTGCGTGAAGCCCTGGTAGCGGCAGAGCTCCTTGACCGCGCTCGAGCTCACGTGAGCGAGCTCGCGCCGCGCGAGGAGGACGTGCGTCTCGATCCCGCGCTGCTGCGTGATGTTGATCTCGTGCATCATGCGCTCGTAGTCGTAATCCTGGATCCCGCGGACGCCCTTCACGACCACGGAGAACCCGGCCTCGTACGCGTGGTCGGCGAGGAGCTTGTTCTCGATCGCCTCGACCTCGATGCGCGGGTCCTCGATCGCGTGGCGCAGGAAGCGCACGCGCTCCTCGAGCGAGAAGACGTAGCGCTTCGCCGGGTTGTTGCCGACGACGACGCGGAATGGGGAGAAAGCCTTGCTCGCGCGCCGGATGATGTCGAGGTGCCCGAACGTCACCGGGTCGAAGCTCCCCGAGTAGAGGGCGCCGGCCATGAAGGGAATCTACGCGACGCCTTCTTCGATGGCCAGGATCCGCTCAGCGCCGGCGAGAGCGAGGCGCGGTCTTCCTTTTCGCTCTCGGCTTCGTGGTCTGCTCGCCGGCCTCCGCGCCCGCGAGGAGGCGGTGGCTCTCGTCGATCCACTTCTCGAGGAGAGGGATCGTGCACGATCCGTCGAGCCGGACGAGCGTCCAGCCGTTCGCGCCGACCTCGTACCGGCCGGGCTCCTTTCGCGCGAGCTTCGTGGCCTCGGGAAGCGATGAGAGGAGCTTGAGCCGGAGCTCGGTTTTCCGCAGGAAGAGGAAGGTCTTCTTCCCCGCCTTGAACGCGCGGCTCTCGAGAGAAGTGCCCTTGCAGGCGACTCCCTCCTCGGCTCCCGGGTGAGAAAGGGCGACCCTGCGCAGCGCGTCCGCGAGCTTGCTCGCGCTCGTG
>JACQDU010000110.1 GCA_016200955.1 bacterium | reverse complement strand
TGTCGGCGTGGCCCATTTCCTTCAGGCGCCGGATGATGAAGGGCTGGAAGAGCTCGAGGGCGATCTTCTTGGGCAAGCCGCACTGGTGCAGCCTGAGCTCGGGGCCGACGACGATCACGGAGCGCGCGCTGTAGTCCACGCGCTTCCCGAGCAGGTTCTCGCGGAAGCGGCCCTGCTTGCCCTTGATCATGTCGGTGAGCGACTTGAGCGGGCGGTTGTTGCTCCCGAGGACCGGCCGGCGGCAACGGTTGTTGTCGAAGAGCGCGTCCACCGACTGCTGGAGCATGCGCTTCTCGTTGCGGATGATGACCTCGGGCGCGTTCAGGTCGAGGAGCTTCTTGAGACGGTTGTTCCTGTTGATGAGCCGGCGGTAGAGGTCGTTCAGGTCGGACGTCGCGAAGTTCCCCGACTCGAGGAGCACGAGGGGCCGGAGGTCCGGCGGGATCACGGGGATCACGTCGAGGATCATCCACTCCGGCCGGTTGCCGGAGTCCTTGATCGCCTTGACCGTCTTCAGGCGCTTGATGATCTCCTTCTGCTTCTGCTTCGAGCGAGTGTCGCGGAGCTCGGTGTAGAGCTTCTCGAGGAGGTCCTCGAGGTCGAGGCGCTCGAGGAGCTTCTTGATCGCCTCCGCTCCCATGCCGGCCTCGAAGGCGTCGCCGTACTGCTCGCGCGCCTTCCGGTATTCGTCCTCGGTCAGGAGCTGCTTCACCTTGAGCGGCGTGTCGCCGGGGTCCGTGACGATGAAGTCCTGGAAGTAGATGATCCGCTCGAGGCTCGAGGTCTTCTTCGCGAGGAGAGAGCCGAGCCGCGACGGCATGGCCTTGAAGAACCAGATGTGCGCCACGGGAGCGGCCAGCGAGATGTGGCCCATGCGCTTCCGGCGGACGCGCGAGTGCGTGATCTCGACGCCGCAGCGGTCGCACTTGATGCCCTTGTGCTTGATGCCCTTGTATTTCCCGCAGAAGCACTCCCAGTCGCGCTCGGGACCGAAGATCCGCTCGCAGAAGAGGCCGTCCTTCTCCGAGCGGTAGGTCCTGTAGTTGATCGTCTCGGGCTTCTTGACCTCACCGTAAGACCACCGACGGATGTCGTCGGGAGAGGCGAGGCGGATCGTCACGCTCCCGTAGTCGTTGATCCGGTTGTAAGCGCCGCCGTCGACGGGGTTCTTGTCTCCGGTCGTGACCGCGTCGACGTTCTTGATCTCGTTGTTCAACATGGTCCGCTCCTGTTCGTTCATGGTCTTCTCCTCGATCGATCAGTCGAAACGCGGTGAGATCACGCCTTCGCCGGTGCGCCCGTCCCCGCCGTGACGGGCGCGGGGCGCTTGTTGAGCTCCATGTTGATCGCCAGTCCCTTGATCTCGTTGCAGAGCACGTCGAACGAGACCGGAGTGCCGGGCTCGAGGACGTTCTCTCCCTTGACCATGGACTCGTAGATCTTCGTGCGGCCGTCCACGTCGTCGGACTTGACGGTGAGCAGCTCCTGCAAGATGTTGGCGGCCCCGTAAGCCTCGAGCGCCCACACCTCCATCTCGCCGAACCTCTGGCCGCCGAAGCGCGCCTTGCCGCCGAGAGGCTGCTGCGTGATGAGCGAGTAAGGCCCGGTCGCTCGCGCGTGCACCTTGTCGTCCACGAGGTGGTGCAGCTTGAGCATGTACGTGTAGCCGACCGTGACTTCCTGGTCGAAGGGCTCGCCCGTGCGGCCGTCGTAGAGCCGCATCTTGCCGGTGACGTGCTCCCAGCCCTTCTTCGTCTCGTCCCACGCCTGCTTCACGTGAGACGCCGCCTCGCGCGGCGGGTCGGAGCGGCTGACGATGCAATCGACGAGGCTCATCGCCTCGTCCCGCGTGGTCCTGCCCATGCGGAACTGCTCGGCGGTCGCGAAGAGCTTCCGGATCTGCTCCTCGGACGCTCCGTCGAACACGGGCGTCACCGCCTGGAAGCCGAGGAGCCTCGCGGCCCAGCCAAGGTGCGTCTCCATGATCTGCCCGACGTTCATGCGGCTCGGCACGCCGAGCGGGTTCAGGCAGATGTGGACCGGCGTCCCGTCCTCGAGGAAGGGCATGTCCTCCTTGGGGAGGATCTTCGCGATGACGCCCTTGTTGCCGTGGCGGCCGGCCATCTTGTCGCCCACCGAGAGCGTCCGGCGCGTCGCCACGTACACCTTCACCAGCTCGAGCACGCCCGTCGGCAGCTCGTCGCCGCGCTGGAGCCGGTTCTTCTTCCGCTCGCGCTCGGAGTCGAGGTCCTCGATGCGGTCGACGTAGCGGAGGACCGTCGTGCGGACGGCCTTCTTCGCCGGGCGGCCCTCGAAGTCGAGCTCCTTGTACTCGAGGAAGTGCCGGAGGTCCTTGGGCTGCACGGAAGCGAGGAGAGCGGCGTCGATGACCTCCTTCGTGGACTTCTTCTTCGTCTCGCCGCCGGCGACCTCGGTGAGCGCGGCCATGAGCTTCTGCACCTGGGCCGCTATCAGAGCGTCGTAGTCATCGTCGATCTTGCGCGTCTCCTTCTTGATCCGAGCGCGCTCCTCCTCGGGGAGGTGGGTCTTGCGCATGAACTTCTGCGCGTCGATGACGATGCCCTCGACTCCCGACGGCACCTCGAGCGAGTCGTTCTTCACGTCCTCGCCCATGCGCCCGAAGATCGCGTGGAGCAGCTTCTCCTCGGGCGAGAGCTCGGACTTCGACTTCGGCACGACCTTGCCGACGAGGATGTCGCCCGGCGCCACCTTGGTGCCGATCCGGACCACGCCGTCCTCGTCGAGGTTGCGGAGCGCCTTCTCGGACACGTTCGGGATGTCGCGGGTGAACTCCTCCTTGCCGAGCTTGGTCTCGCGGATCTCGATCTCGAACTCGTCGATGTGGATCGAGGTGTAGACGTCGTCGTTGAGGAGCTCCTCGGAGACGAGGATCGCGTCCTCGAAGTTGAACCCGTCCCACGTCATGAAGGCGACGAGGACGTTCTTCCCGAGAGACATCTCGGCCTCGCGCGTGCCGGCGCCGTCGGCGAGGACCTGGCCCTTCTTGACCTTGTCGCCCACGCGCACGATCGGCTTCTGGTTGAGGCAGGTGCGCTCGTTCAGGCCCGTGAACTTCCTGAGAGGGTAGACGTCGTCGTTGTCCACCTCGATCACGGCCGCGGTCGCTCGCGTGATCGTGCCGCCTCGCTGCGCGGCGACGACCATGCCGGAGTTCTGCGCGACGGAGCGCTCCATGCCGGTCGCGATGAGCGGGGACTCCGTCCGCAGGAGCGGGACGGCCTGCCGCTGCATGTTCGCTCCCATGAGCGCACGGTTCGCGTCGTTGTGCTCGAGGAAGGGAATGAGAGACGCCGACACTCCGACGAGCTGGCGCGGCGAGATATCGATGAACTCGAGCTCCTTGGGGTCGATGAGCTCGAACTCGCCGTTCACGCGAGCCATGACGTGGTCGCCGAGGATCCGGCCCTTCTCGTCGGTGAGGAGGTCGGCGGGAGCGAGCTTCGTCACGTCCTCCTCGTCGGCGCGGAGCCACTTGACCTCGCCCGTGAGCTTGCCGCCCTTCACGACCTGGTAGGGCGTGATGAGGAAGCCGTAGTCGTCGATCGTCGCGTAGATCGAGAGAGACGCGATGAGGCCGATGTTCGTGCCTTCCGGCGTCTCGATCGGGCAGATGCGGCCGTAGTGGGAGATGTGGACGTCGCGCACCTCGAAGCTCGCGCGCTTCCGGTTGAGGCCGCCCGGGCCCAGCGCCGAGAGGCGCCTCTCGTGCGTGAGCTGCGCGAGAGGGTTCGTCTGGTCCACGACCTGCGAGAGCTCGCCTCTCCCGAAGAAGTAGTCGATCGAGCTCGAGATCGTCTTCGAGTTGATGATCGAGCGCGGCGTGAGGTTCTGCTCCTCGAGGAGCGACATGCGCTCCTGGACCGTGCGCTTGAGCTTGAGGAAGCCCTTGCGGAACTCGTCTCCCGCGAGCTCGTCGATCGTGCGGATGCGCCGGTTCCCGAGGTGGTCGATGTCGTCGAGCTCCGCGCCCGAGTTCGGGTCGCGCAGCTTCAGGATGTACGAGATCGAGGAGATGAAGTCCTCCTCCTGGAGAGTCTGCTTCGTCTCGGGGAGGTTCAGGCCGAACTTCCGGTTGATGCGGAAGCGGCCGACGCGCCCGAGGCGGTACTTGTTCTCGTTCTCGAACTTCTCCTTGAAGAGCTCCTTCGCCTTCTCGAGCTGGGGCGGGTTGCCCGGCCGCAGGCGGAGGTAGATCTTCAAGAGAGCTTCGTCGTGCGTGCGGGTGGCGTCTTCCTTGAGCGTGTTGAGGATCAGCCAGTCCTTGACCTCGTCGATGACCTCGATCTCCTTGACGCCCATCTCCTCGCGCAGCTCCTGCGCGAGCTTCTCCGAGATCTCGCCGCCGCCCTCGAGCTTGATCTCGCCCGTCTCCGGGTCGACCACGTCCGAGACGACGACCTTGTTCTTGATGCGAGACGCCGAGTCCTTCGCCGTGAGCTTGATCTTCGAGGTCGGGTAGAACTTGCGGATGATCTCCTCGTTCGTCGCGTACTGAGGGAACAGCGCGCGGATCAAGGTCGTCACCGGGAACTTGCCCGACTGGTCGATCCTGACCGTGAGCGTGTCTTTCTTGGAGACGTTGAGCTCGATCCACGAGCCGCGCTCGGGGATGATCCGGCACTTGTGGAGGACCTTGTCCGACGTGTGGACTTCCTTGTCGAAGTCCACGCCGGGCGAGCGGTGGAGCTGCGAGACGATGCAGCGCTCGGCTCCGTTGATGATGAACTCGCCGCCGCCGATCATGCGCGGGATCTCGCCCAGGTAGACCTCTTCCTCGACGGGCTCGTCCTTCACGAGCCGGACGCGGATCTTGAACGGGAGGCCGTACGTGAGGCGGAGCATGCGGCACTCGTCCGCGGAGTAGCGCGGGCGGCCGAGCTCGTAGCCCAGGTACTCGAGCTTGAATTTCCCGTCGTAGCTCTCGATCGGGAAGATCTCGCGCAGGATCGACTCGAGGCCCACGTCCTCGCGCTCCTCCTGGGGCGTGTCCACCTGGAGGAACTTGGCGTAGCTGTCGAGCTGCAACTGCATGAGGTTCGGGGGCGGCATGACTTCCTGCACCCGGCCGAATCGCTTGATCTCCATGCTCGTCTCCTGCGCTGTCTAGGTGTCTCTCTGGGGGTCTCCGAAACGCGAAAAGGCGGGCTCAGCCGACCCGGAACCGGCCGGCTCTGGGATCTCGTGCATCCGCGAAGCACGCCGATGCGTCGCCTTCGCACGAGATCCGAGAGCCGGACGGCCTGAGTCGCCGAACCCGCCTCGCTGGGCCTGCGCAACGCGCAAGGCCTCTTACGTCCGAACCTCCGAGCCTTCGCGGGATCCTCGGCGAAGGTCCCCGCCATGCTGGCCCGAAGGGCGGAAAGAACGACCAGGAGCTACTTGAGCTCGACGGTCGCTCCCGCGTCCTCGAGAAGCTTCTTCGCGTTCTCCGCGTCCTGCTTCGCCATCTTCTCCTTCACCGCCGCGGGAGCCTTGTCGACGAGCTCCTTCGCCTCCTTGAGGCCGAGGCCGGTGATGGCTCGCACTTCCTTGATGACCTGGATCTTCTTCTGGCCGGCTTCCTTGAGGAAGACCGTGAACTCCGTCTTCTCGACGACCTCGGCCGGAGCCGCACCGCCGCCGGCCGCCGGGCCGGCCATCATCATCATGCCGCCGCCGCCCGACGCCTTCACGTCGAACTTGCCCTCGACCTTCTTCACGAGAGAAGAAAGGTTGAGGACGGACATCTTCTCGACGATCCCCACGATGAGGTCGTTCTTTTCCTCGTCGGAAAGCTTGGTGGCCTGATCGACGAGCTCAGCAACGCCAGCCATTTTCGAATCTCCGTTGATTGGGCGGACCCGTCATGCAGAAACGGCCGCGCGAAGACACCGGGTTACAGTCAGTCGCTGCGCGCGACCTACTTGGCGGGCTGCGGCGACGCGCCGCCGCCCTCTTTTTCCTTCTTTTCCTTAACGGCATTGACCGCGTAAGCGAACTTCGCCACGCACTCGTTGAGCCTGTTCGCGAAGGCCGCGATCGGCGCCTGGAAGGCGCCCGCGACCATCCCGAGGAGCTGCTCGCGGCTCGGCATGTCGGCGAGCGCCTTGACGCCCGCCTTGTCGATGATCGAGCCCTCGAGGAAGCCGCCCTTGACCTCGACGAACTTGTCCCGGGTCTGGGCCTTCCAGTCGCGGAGGGCCTTCGCGGCGCCCACCGCGCCCGCGCCGTTCTGGGAGTAGACGACGCCTACCGGCCCGTCGAAGAGCTGGAGGAGCTTCGACTCCTCGTAGCCGAGCGTCTGGAAGGCGCGGATCGCCATGGCGTTCTTGACGACGTGGAGGCGCGCGCCTTTCGCGCGGAGCTTCGCGCGGAGGTCGTAGATCTTCTCGGAGTCCAGGCCGCGGTAGCCGACGACGATGCCGCCGTCCACGGCCCGGAACCGCTTCTCGATCTCTTTGCGGATGAGTTGCTTGAGCTGCTTGGCCATGGTCGCTTCCTAGATCGCCTGCTGCCCGAGGTGGCTCACGTCGATGCGCACGCCCGGGCTCATGGTCGTGCAGACGCTGGCTTTCTGGACGAAGACGCCCTTCGCGGTCGGCGGACGCAGGGTCTTCACGTGCTCGAAGAAGGACTCGAGGTTCTCCTTGAGCTTCTTCACCTCGAAGCTCTTCTTGCCGAAGATCGCGTGGAGATTGCCGCCCTCGTCCACGCGGTACTTCGCCTTGCCGCCCTTGAACTCCTTGACCGCGGTGACGACGTCCGGGGTCACGGAGCCTTCCTTCGGGTTCGGCATGAGCTTCTTCGGGCCGAGGACCTTACCGAGCTTTCCGACGACTCGCATCATGCCCGGGTGGGCGATGACGACGTCGAACTCGAACCAGCCGTCCTCGATGCGCTTCGCGAGCTCGGCGCCGCCCACCTCGATCGCGCCGGCGGCCTTCGCCTGCTCGGCGAGCGCGCCTTCCGCGAAGCAGATCACGCGCTTCTGCTGGCCGATGCCATGGGGGAAGACGAACGTTCCGCGGATCTGCTGGTCCGACTTCTTCGCGTCGATGCCGAGCTTGATGTGAGTCTCGACGCTCTCGTCGAACTTGGTGTTCTTCATCTTCTTGAGGAGAGTGAGGGCCTCCTCGAGGTCGTAGACCCGGGTGAGGTAGTCGTCTCCCAGGACCTTCAAGGCGGAGGCGTAGCGCTTCGACACCGGGCGCTTGCGCGGCCGGCGGAACTTGGGCTTCGTGCCCTCGGACTTCTTCGCCTCCGCGAGCGCGCCCTCGACGGCGCCCTGGGCGGATTGGTCTTCACCGTCTGCCATTCGACTCTCCACCGGCAGTCCGAACGGATCCCGTGAGTCGGGGACCCTCCCGCCGAAAGGGCTGAGATCCTATGACGCGAACGCCGTCGCGTCGAGGGTAATTTCGTCCATCTCGTTACGGAATCTTCTTAAGGGACGATCTTGACTCCCATCGAGCGGGCCGTGCCCTCGATCATGCGGGCCGCCGCCTCGTCGGAGAAGGAGTTCAGGTCCTTCTTCTTGGCCTTGGCGATCTCGAGGACCTGGGCCTTGGTCACCTGGCCGACCTCGGGCTCCTTGGCCGGCGTCTTGGCGCCCGAGGCGATCCCGGCGGCCTTCTTGAGCAGCACGGAAGCGGGCGGGCTCTTCGTGATGAACTGGAAGGAGCGGTCGGCGAAGACGGTGATCTCGACCGGGA
>JACQDU010000109.1 GCA_016200955.1 bacterium | reverse complement strand
TCGCCGCTCCCCGGACGTTCCCGGAGACGAGCTTCCCAGCGTGCCCTCGGACCGTGGCTCGCGGGAAGCCCGGGATCTCTCCGTAAGGGATCGCGTGGGGCTCATCGAGCTCTTCGGCGAAGCGGCCGAGCCCCGAGCCGAGCACGACCGCGCCCCTGGGGCGCGCACGGCTCCCGAGGCGGTCGCGGATGAAGTCCCCGGCCTCGTCGAGACGCTCGACGGTGCTCACTCGCTAGACGCGCTCGAAGCGGGGGCGCCTCAGGAACTGGCCGTCGCCCTTGCTTCCCTGGAACTTCCCCTTCTCGTAGAGGACGCGGCCGCGGACGATCGAGGTCTCGACCTTCCCCTGGACCCTCCAGCCCTCGAAGGGCGAGTGGTCGCTCCGCGACAGGTGCGTCTTCGCCGATATCGACCACTCGACCGACGGGTCGAAGATCACGAGGTCGGCGTCGCCGCCGGGAGCGATCGCGCCCTTCCGCGGGTAGAGCCCGAAGATCCTCGCGGGCGCCGTGCAGCAGCAGTCGACCCACTTCTGCGCGGTGATCCGGCCCTTCTTGACGCCATAGGAGTACATGAGAGCGAGCCTCTCCTCGACGCCGCCCAGGCCGTTCGGGATCTTCGTGAAGTTTCCCTTGCCGAGCAGCTTCTGCTTCGTGTCGAAGGGGCAGTGGTCCGTCGCGACCGTCTGGATGTAGCCGTCCCTGAGCGCGGCCCAGAGGCTCTCCTGGTCGGGCTTCGTCCTGAGAGGAGGCGAGAGGATGTAGTTCACTCCCGCCGGGTCCGGCTCGCAGAGAGATTCGTCGAGCAAGAAGTACTGCGTGCACGTCTCCCCGTAGACGTGGAGCCCCTTCGCGCGGGCGAGCTTGAGCTGCTCGACCGACGAGTCGCACGAGTTGTGGACGATGTAGAGCGGCACGCCCGCGATCGTCGCGAGGGAGATCGCGCGGTGGCACGCCTCGCCCTCCGCCTCGGGCGGCTGGGCGCGCACGTGCCAGATCGGGCCGCCCTTTCCTTCCGCGAGGAACTTCTTCGCGAGCACGACCAGGACGTCGCCGTTCACGCAGTGCCCCGTGACGATCCCGCCCGCGTCTCTCACGGAGAGCATGATGTTGAAGAGCTGCTCGTCGTCGATGCCGATCGCGCCCTTGTAGGCCATGAACATCTTGAAGGACGTGATCCCGTGCTCCTTCGCCACGACCGGGATCTCGGCCTTGATCTTGTCCGACCAGTCGACGACGGCCATGTGGAACGCGTAGTCGGAGACGGCCTTCTGGGCCTTCTCCTTCCACTTCGCGAGGCCCTCGAGGAGCGACTGCCCCTTCGTCGGGATCACGAAGTCGATGATCGTCGTCGTCCCGCCCGCGGTCCCTGCGATCGTCCCCTGCTCGAAGTCGTCCTTCGAGACCTCGCCCATGAAGGGAAGCTCCATGTGCGTGTGAGCGTCGATCGCGCCCGGCAAGACGAGCTTGCCCGACGCGTCGATCTCGCGGTCGCCTTTCCTCTTCATGGAGGACAGGTCGATCCCGACCGCCGTCACCGTCCCGTTGTCGCAGTAAACGTCCGCTCGCGCGGAATCGAGGGCGGTCACGACGGTGCCACCCTTCACGAGAATGCCCATGAGCAACCTCCGACCAGCCAGACGATTCTAAATGAGAGACCTCGAATCTCGAAGTGCCTACGCGGAGTTCAGGGCGGGCGCCGCCGAGCGCCCGTCTTCCTTCCGTGCGAGCTCGATCTGGAGAGCGAGCCACGCGAAGCTCAGCGCGGCGACGACGAACGCCGGGATCCCGTGGTCTTGCTTCAGGAGAGTGTCGTAGAGCCCGTGGAGCACCATGGGCACGGCGACCGCCTTCAGGATCGGGATCCAGGCCGCCCGCGTCTCGCCCGGCGCCGACAAGGCGTCGCTCGCCTTGGAGAGCGCGATCCCCGCCGCGGCCGCCCAGAACGCGTGGAGCGCCACGCACGAGACGAACCGCACGATGTAGATCTCGCCTCCCTCGATCCCGTTGTAGAAGTCGGACGAGTACGTGATCCCCTCGGAGACGCCGAAGCCGACGCCCGAGGCCATTCCCCAGAGCGAGGCCCCGCGCCACGTCATCTTCCCGCCCGTGCGGTAATGGAAGATCACGGGGATCGCCTTCGAGAGCTCCTCGCAGAGCCCGACGCCGCACGTGAACCCGAAGAAGCTCGCGAGGAAGCCGTTGTCCGGGTCGAGCGCCGCGCGGTAGGAGAAGCCGATGAACTTCAAGATGAGATAGATGATCGCGGCCTTCCCGCCTCCGCGGATCCACATGCCGCCCGTCGAGCTCGCGATCGCTTGCACCGCGAGCAGGAAGAAGATCCCGACCGTCCCCGTGAACGCTCCCGCGAGGAGGAGCTGCCTCGCCGTCTCCGTTCCCCTCGGGAAGAGCACGAGGATCGTGCCCAGGAAGAACGCCGCCGAGACGAGCGCGTAGATCCAGTGCGCCCGTGTCTTCCGCGAGAGGAGCGCTCCGTCGAGCCTCCCCGTGGGGAGCACGGAGAGGAGGTCGTCCAGCGTGGCCTCGTCGCCGAGCGCGTCGATCCTCTGCGCGACCACGGGCGGAGCGTTCGCGAGCGTCTTCTCGACTCGCTTTCTCAGGTCCAAGTCGCGGTGATGGAAGAACG
>JACQDU010000784.1 GCA_016200955.1 bacterium | reverse complement strand
TTGCGCCTTCGCGCCTTTGCGCCTTTGTGTTCTCTCGCGGGGTCGGGACGGGAGACCGTGCTGAATCGCGCCCTTTCATTTGGCTAGTAGCTCGGCCTGTCCTTCACGACCGAGAGCATCTGGCGGCTGAGCCGGTTGATCTCCAGCTCGAGCGCCTCGCGGCGGCCGATCGGGACCTGGCGCTCCTTCGTCGCGTCGCTCTCGAGCGCCTCGAGCTCCGCGTCGTAGAGGGCGCGCGCGTCGCGGAGGCGGTTCATGGCGCGATCGAAGTACTTCCGGCGGATCGTGCGCTCGTCGGCGCGGTAAGCCCGGGCGAGCTCCTTGTTCGCGAGCCCCTCGAGCCAGAGAGCGTCCTCGGTGCAGCGCGGCTTCTCGTCCGTCGCGGCGAGGACGGGCGCCGGCGGGGCCGAGACGCACCCGGCGGGCGTGAGGAGGAGAAGGACGAGGACGGCGCGGAGCGCGAGCTTCATGGCCTCTCTCCCAGGGGGAGAGAGTGTAGCGAGGCGGCGGGCCGCAATTCAAGTGAGCCCGCGCTCCGGTGCACGGGCTCGGGCGAGGAACACGGACCGCGCGGCACCGACGATCCCGGCGTCGGGGCCGAGCTTCGCTCGCGCGATCGAGAGGCCTTCGCGGCTCGCCTCGAAGGTGCGGGAGAAGAGCTCGCGCCGCGCGATCGGCTCGAGGAGGTCGAAGGCCGCGGTCCCCATGCCGCCTCCCAGGACGATCACGCGCGGGTTGAGCGCGTGGACGATCGACGTGAGGCCGACTCCCAGCGCGCGCCCCGCGGCTTCGATCACCGAGAGCGCGAGCTCGTCGTTCTTGCGAGCGGCCGCGACCACGTCCTCTCCCGTGGGAGCCCTCCCGAGCGCCGCGAGGGCGCCTCCCGGGCTTCGCGCGAGAGCTTCGCCTGCCTGGCGAGCGAGGGCGGTGCCCGACGAGTACTGCTCGAGGCAACCGCGGCCGCCGCAGCCGCACGCGCGGCCCTCTCGCTCGACGACGACGTGGCCGAGCTCCGCTCCCGCGCCTCGGGACCCGCGCACGAGGAGGCCGGAGGCGACGATCCCTCCCCCGACTCCAGTTCCGAGAGTGAGCAGGACCGCGTCGCGCGCGCCGGCGGCGGCTCCGATCCAGGCTTCTCCCTGCATCGCCGCGTTCGCATCGTTCTCGAGGTGGACGCTCGTTCCCCCGAGAGCTTCGCGGAGCCGCTCCCCGAGAGGGAAGCGGCGCCACTCCTCTCCCAGGTTGGGCATCGCGTGGACGACGCCCGTCGCGGGATCGAGAGGACCGGGAGCGCCCAGGCCCGCTCCGGCGACCTCGCGCGCCTTCGCCCTCGCCTCTCCCGCGAGGTCGTTCGCGAGAGCGGCGATCGCGGAGATGACGGCGCCGGGTCCCTCGCGCGCCGGGGTCGGCTGCTCGCGGCGCGCGAGGATCGCGCCGCTCTCGTCCACGAGAGCTCCCGCGAGCTTCGTCCCTCCCAGGTCGAGGCCGATCGCGACTCTCTCGCTCATTTGCCTTTGAGTATCTTCGCCTTCGCGGCCTCGTCGAGCCCCGCGGTCCCGAGGAGGTCGGTCCAGAGAGTTCCCTGTCCCGACTGCACGAGCCGGATCGCGAGCTGGGGAGAGAGGCCCTCCGCGAACGCGTAGCGGCGGAACGCCGCGGCGTCGTTCCCGAACGCGCCGACCTTGAGCGCGAAGAGCTGCGCGCGCGCCTCTCCCAGCTTCTTCTGGACGGTCGCCTGCGCTTGCCCGAGGGCGAGCGTCCGCTGCGCATCGAGCGCGGCGATCGCTTGCTGTTTCTCGGCGATGATCCGGCGCGTCTCCGCCTCGATCTTGCCCGCGTCGAGCTCGGCCTGCGCGGCGACCTTCTTCACGATCGCTCCCGTCTCAGAGGCGACCTGCTGCTCGCGCTGCGTGATGAGCGCCTTCTGGCCCTCGAGGTCGCCCGCGGACTTCCGGGTCTCCTCCCAGAACTTCGCGGTCTCCTTCTTCTGGACCGAGATGAAGGCTTCCTGGATCGGCTTCAGGAGAGTCGGCGGGATCACGATGTGGCGAATGAAGGCCGAGTGGACCTGGACGTTCTTCTCCTTCGCGACGCGCACGAG
>JACQDU010000760.1 GCA_016200955.1 bacterium | reverse complement strand
TCCCGCTCGCCCGGGACCTCCCGTTCGCGGAGAGGCGCCTCACGCCGAGGCAGCTCCGCACGGAGATCGAGGCCCGCGGCTGGCGGCGCGTCGCGGGCTTCCAGACGCGAAACCCGATCCACCGGGCGCACGAGCACCTCACGAAGCTCGCGCTCGAGGTGACGGACGGGATCGTGATCCACCCGCTCGTGGGCGAGACGAAGCAGGACGACGTGCCGGCGAAGGTCCGCTTCCTGGTCTACGAGGCGCTCGTCGAGAAGTACTACCCGAAGGACCGGACGATCCTCGCCGCCTTCCCCGCGGCCATGCGCTACGCGGGCCCGCGCGAGGCGATCTTCCACGCGCTCGTCCGGAAGAACTACGGGATCACGGACCTGATCGTCGGCCGCGACCACGCGGGAGTCGGCGCTTACTACAAGCCGCTCGACGCGCAGCGGATCTTCGACCGGTTCACGAGAGAGGAGCTCGGCGTGAGCCCGCTCCGGTTCGACCCGACGTTCTTCTGCCGCGCGTGCGACGCGCTAGCGTCTTCGAGGACGTGCCCTCACGACGCGGGCTCCCGGCTCGAGCTCTCGGGCAGCAAGGTCCGCGAGGTCCTGAGAGAAGGCGGCGACCTCCCGGCGCAGTTCACTCGCCCCGAGATCGCCGAGATCCTCCGCCATCACTTCCAGGGAGGAAACGGGAACGGCGCCGCGAAGAAGAACGGCTCCCGGGCGCCGCTCGCGCCGGCTCCCGTGGAGGAGAAGACGGCCGGCTTCGTGCTCTGGTTCACGGGTCTCTCGGGCGCCGGCAAGAGCACGCTCGCTCAGGCCGTGAGAGCCGAGCTACTCCCGCGGAGACAGCGAGTCGAGATCCTCGACGGAGACGAGGTGCGCACTTACCTCTCGAAGGGGCTCGGGTTCTCGAAGCAAGACCGCGACGAGAACATCCGCCGGATCGGGTTCGTCGCGCGGATCCTCGCGCGGAACGGGGTCGCGGCGATCACCGCCGCGATCTCGCCCTACGCGGAGACTCGCGACGAGGTGAGGAAGCTCGCTCTCGAGCAGAAGGTGTCGTTCATCGAGGTCTTCGCGCGCGCCTCGCTCGACTCGCTCGTCGCGCGCGACGTGAAGGGCCTCTACAAGAAGGCGCTCGCGGGCGAGATCGCGCACTTCACGGGAGTCTCCGATCCCTACGAGGCGCCCGCGAGCCCCGACGTGGTCGTCCAGACGGACCAGGAGCCGATCGCCGCGAGCGTCGCGCGGATCCTCGCGGTCCTGCGCGAGCGCGGCCTCCTGCGCCCGCCGGAAGCGCGCCCATGAGCGAGCCGGTCTTCCCGGCGTTCCTCAAGCTCTCGGGGAAGAAGGTCGTTCTCGTGGGAGGAGGAGCGGTCGCGGCGTCGAAGCTCGCGGCGCTCCTCGAGGCCGGGGCTCGCGTGACGGTCGTCGCGCCCGAGATCGTGGGCCCGCTCGAGCGGGCTCGCGTCTCGTGCGTGCGGCGAGCGTTCGAGCCGAGCGACCTCGACGGCGCGTGGCTCGCCGTCGCCGCCGCTCCTCCGGAGATCAACTCCCGGGTCGCTCGCGCGGCGGAGGAGCGGCGGGTCTTCGTGAACGCCGTCGACGATCCCGGGAAGGCGAGCGCTTACCTCGGAGGCGTCCTGCGCAGGGGAGGGATCACGATCGCGGTCTCGACCGAGGGAACGGCTCCCGCGCTCGCCGGGCTCCTCCGGGAAGCTCTCGAGGCCGTCTTGCCCGACGACGTTTCTTCCTGGAAGGAGACGGCGCGCGAGGCGAGGCGTCGCTGGCGCGAGAACGGCGTGCCCGTGAGCGAGAGGCGGCCGCTCTTGCTCGAGGCTCTGAACGAGCTCTATGCAAGAAAGAGAGCCGCGGAAGGCCGCGGAAGGCCGCGGAATGGAAGGAGCGTCGTCGCGCTCGTGGGAGCGGGGCCGGGAGATCCGGGTCTGCTCACTCAACGCGGCGCTCGTCTCCTCGAGGAAGCGGACGTCGTCCTCTACGACGCGCTCGTGTCGCGGGAGACGCTCGAGCTCGCGGCGAGAGCGCGGAAGATCTTCGTCGGGAAGCGGGCGCGGACGAAGTCGATCTCCCAGGAAGCGATTCACAGGCTCACGATCCGGGAGGCGCGCGCCGGGAGGCGCGTCGTCCGGCTCAAGTGCGGCGATCCGTTCGTGCTCGGGCGAGGAGGCGAGGAGGCGCTCGCACTGGCCGGGGCCGGCCTCGCGTTCGAGGTCGTGCCGGGAGTGAGCTCCGCCCTGGCGGCGCCGGCGCTCGCGGGGATCCCGGTGACTCACCGGGGAATCGCGTCGGGCTTCGCCGTCGTCTCCGGGCACTCGGAGGCGGCCTTCAGGAGCGCCGTCGGCTCGCTCGCTCCCGGGGCCCTCACGCTCGTCGTCCTCATGGGAGTCGCGAACAGGAGCGCGATCGCGCGTGCCCTCGTGGAGCTCGGCTGGAGGAGAGAGACGCCGGCGGCTCTCCTCCTCTCGGCATCGACGCGAGGGAGCGCGAGCTGGACGGGAACGCTCGACTCTCTCGGGGAAGCGAGCTTCCCGGACGCCTCTCCCGACGCGCCCGGGACGCTCGCGATCGGAGAGGTCGTCTCTCTCGCGGAAACCCTGAAGGGGATATCCCCTTCGCGTTCGGAGAATTCACTAAGCGCCTCCGGCGCGAAGTGAATTGTTGCACCACCGCATTCGCCTGCGGCGAATGCTGAATCGGAAGGAGCTCTCTCATGGCAGCCGTAGACGACCCGAATTCACTAGGCGCCTATCGGCGCCAAGTGAATTACTCACCATTTGCGGGGGGCTCCGCCCCCCGCAGTCCCCCGACTCTCGGAAGGACGCGGCTCTCGTTCGCGGACGAGGCCGACGTCGACGACTTCGTCTCGACTCTCGAGAAGTTCGAGAGAGGCGAGATCGGCCCCGACCAGTGGCGCGCGTTCCGCCTCGTGCGCGGGACCTACGGCCAGCGGCAGACCGACGGCGAGTCCATGCTGCGGGTCAAGATCCCGCAAGGAGTGCTCGAGGCGCCGCAGCTCCACGCCCTGGCCGACGTGGCCGAGCAATGGTCCCGCGGGTTCGGGCACCTGACGACGCGCCAGAACCTCCAGTTCCACTTCATGCGGCTTCACGACGTCGAGCACGCCATGCGGCGGCTCGGAGAAGCCGGCCTCACGACGCGCGAGGCGTGCGGGAACGCCGTCAGGAACGTGACCTGCTGCCCCTACGCCGGAGTCGCCGAGGACGAGCTCTTCGATGTGACGCCCTACGCCGAGGCGATCACGCGGCACCTCCTCCGGCATCCGCTCAGCGCCTCTCTCCCGCGGAAGTTCAAGATCGCGGTCGAGGGATGCGAGGAAGACCACCTCCTCACGGCGATCAACGACCTCGGCTTCCGCGCGCGCCTCGGCCCGGGAGGCGAGCGGGGCTTCCGCGTGACCGTCGGCGGAGGCACCGCGACCTGGCCCGTGAGCGGCGCCCTCCTGTCGGACTTCGTGCCGGCGGGAGAGATCCTGAACGTCGCCGAGGCCGTCTTGCGAATCTTCCACGCGCTCGGCGACCGCGAGCACCGGAACAGGAACCGCCTCAAGTTCCTCATGAAGGAGCTCGGTCCCGGGAGGTGGCGCCGGGAGTACGACGAGACGCTCGCGAAGGTCGTGGGAGAGGGCGGCACAGCTCTCCCGTTCCCGCCGGACGAGCCGCTCCTCGAGGCCGCTCCCGACCGGGAGCGCGCGAGCGCGCCCTCGGTCGCGCAGGCGGCGGCGCGGGCGAAGGCCGCCACCGTGCGCGGCCCCGGGATCCTCCCGGTCGCGGCCTCCCCCGCGCCTTTCCCACGCTGGCTCGCGACCAACGTGAGACGCCAGAAGCAGGACGGCTTCCGGATCGTCACGGTCACGCTCCCTCTCGGCGACCTCACGGGAGCGCAGATGCGCGTCCTCGCGGACCTCGCGCTCGCTTACGGCGACGGGACCGTGCGCGTCACGGGCTCGCAGGACCTCCTGTTCCGCTGGGTCAGGACCGAGCACGTGAGCGACCTCTTCCGCCGGCTCGCGGCGGCGGGTCTCGGCTTGCCGGACGCCGATACCGTCGCCGACGTGACGAGCTGCCCGGGAGCGGAGTCGTGCCGCCTCGCGGTCACGCAGTCCCGCGGCCTGGGGAAGCTCCTCGGAGACTTCCTGAGAGACCGACCGGAGCTCGTGGCTCTCGTGCCGGACCTGAGGATCAAGATCTCCGGGTGCCCGAACGGGTGCGGGCAGCACCACGTCGCGGGGATCGGCTTCCAGGGGAGCGTCCGCAAGGTCGGCGGGCGCGCCGTCCCGCAGTATTTCCTCATGGTCGGAGGCGGGGTCGACGACGCGGGCGCTCGCTTCGCCCGGATCGCCGCCAAGGTTCCCGCTCGGCGGATCCCTCGCGCCCTCGACGGGCTGTTCGACCTCTACTCCCGTGAACGCCGCGACGGCGAGACGGCCACGGCTTTCTTCCAGAGAGTCGAGCTCTCTCTCGTGAAGGAGACCGTGCGGGACCTCGAGACGCTCGGAGACGAGGTGACGCCGGACGACTTCGTCGATCTCGGAGAGGCGGCGGCGTTCGCGCCGGAGGTCCTTGAGGGAGAGTGCGCGCGGTGAGCATGGGGAGCGGCCCATGCGCGCAAGACCCTAGAGCGTTGGGATTTGCGCGTAGAGCTTCCAGCATTCCCCTGGAAGTTTCTAGGAAATCCTAGAAACTTCCGGTCCTTCCCTGGAAGTTTCTACAAGGCCGCCTGAAGTTTCTGGCGCGCGGCCGGAACCTTCTCGAGCGCCGCCGGAAGTTTCTGGAGCGCGGCCGGAACTTCTCCGAGACGGCCTGAAGCTTCTCGAGCGCGGCCGGAAACTTCTCCGAGACGGCCTGAAGTTTCCCGAGCGCCGCCGGAGACTTCTACTTGGCGGGCGGACCCGCGTCCGTTTCCCGACCTCGCTTGCGAAGGGTCTTGAAGAAGTCCTGGACAGGCTTGAGCGAGCTCGCGAGCTCCTTGCTCGTCCTCGACGCGGCCTTGAGGCCTGCGTAGAGGATCCCGAGCGCGAACCAGCACTCGGCACCCGCTTCGAGGGACGTGTCCTCGACGACCTGCGCCGCCGACTTCGCCGCCGTGAGGATCGGCTCGACCGCCTCCATGAGCTCGAGGTCGGCGAGCATGCCCTCCGGCGTCGCGCCGTCGAAGCTCACCTTGTGCTTCTTCGCCAGGTCGGCGACGAGGCGGACGATCTTCGCTCCGCCCGGCCGGAACTTCGTCGCGTGAAGGCGGTCCTCGGCCGAAAGGTCGACGCCGAACTTGTCCACCTTGGACTTCGCGGACTTGAGGAGGCCGACGATCTCGTCGACCTCGGGCTTCTTCGGGATCTTGCTGCCGACCTTGTCTTCCATGGTCTCCTCCGGTCTGCGCGGCATTCGATCAGATCCCAGGGCGCGATGCCAGGGGATCGAGTCCACCGCGCGATCCTCGCGGTTACTTGTGGCCGAGCTTCGGGGGAATCGTGTCGATCTGGATCTTCTTGTGGGATCGATCGGTTCCGCCGTCGTTGCCAGCGCCCTGTCCGTCTTCGTACCCTGCGAACTTGAAGAACAACTGAGCGAAGGTCGCGACAGTCTCGGGGTTGCCGTCGAGGTTCAGCTTGACCTGGTCCATGGACTGGAAGAACAGGGCGCCGTCCTTGACCGTCGCACCGTTCGGGCCGACGTTCAGAGGGACCGTCGCCGTGAAGGAGTCGAAGTCGTAACGCAGCGACCCGAGCGAGAGCACGCTCCCGTTCTGCTTGAAGAGAGCGTTCGGATCATCCACATCGTTGATCCAGTGCTTCGTCGTGGCGATCGAGGAAGCCGCCCGGGACGAGACCAGCGCCACGGCTCCGACGGGATCCAGCACGCCGAGCTCGATCTGCGCCGGCTCCGGCGCCGGATCCGAAGCGGCACGCATGGGCTTCGAGAAGGAGACGATGATCCGGACGGTGACCGTGTCTCCTACCGACGCCTGGGACCCGTCCGGTTTGCGCGCATTGAGGTACCGAGTTTTCCCGGGCGTCAGAGTTGCGAGGACGTCCTCGGGCGCTCCCTTCGTCTTCCCATCGCCTCGGTCGAGCGGGCCGGTCTTCTTCCAGCGCTTCCAGTAGAGTACTTCGGTCTTGT
>JACQDU010000108.1 GCA_016200955.1 bacterium | reverse complement strand
GCGGCCTCGCGCGCGCGCGCGCGGGAGAGAAGGCCGAAGCCGTCCGCGACCTCGAGCGCTTCCTGGAGCTCGCGCCCAGGAGCGGCTCCGCGGAGTCCGCGCGCGCGACGCTCGAGACTCTCCGCCGGCGCTGACGGCGACCGCGTTCTTCCCTTCTCCGCCTCCGTCACTCCGAGCGAGAAACGCCGCCGCGACGCCAAGCGCGCCGAGATCGCCGGTAGGAGGAGAAGAGAACGAACCACCGAACGCACCGACGAGCACCGAAACGACTCGGAGCTCATCTCGGCAACCACGAAGACCGGGCTGACCCGCGCGCATCGGTTGATGTGAGAGAGAAGCGCGGATGCGCCGAGCGCGCGGAGGATTCGCCGAGAGCGGGGAGGTTCAATCTCTCCGCGCGGCCAGGGCGACCTCCGCGCCTCCGCGGCCTTCTTCGATCACGCGAAGCGAGAGGAGCCAGAGCCGCGGACGTGGCCCGTAGACCGCCCGGACCGGGGGCCGTAGGATTCCCGGCCGCGAGAGATCCCTCACGTGAGCACCTCCTCGTCCCGGTACGTCGTCGGCATCGACCTCGGGACGACGAACAGCGCGCTCGCTTACGTCGACCGCCGGGGCGGCCGCGCGGCGAGGAAGATCCAGAGCTTCCTCGTCCCGCAGCTCGTGGCCCCTTCTCTCGTCGAGGGGCGCGCGACGCTCCCGTCGGTCGCCTACGTCCTGGGAGAGCACGACCTCGCGCCCGAGCAGCTCAAGCTCCCCTGGAGGCCGCAAGGAACGCGGCCAGGAGAGCTCGTGATCGGCGAGCTCGCGCGGGCTCGCGGCGCTCTCGTGCCGGGCAGGCTCATCGCGTCCTCGAAGTCGTGGCTCTGCCACGCGGGAGTGGACCGGAAGGCCGCGATCCTCCCGTGGGGCGCGCCCGACGAGGTCCCGAAGCGCTCTCCCGTCGATTCGAGCGCGCAGATCCTCTCTCACCTGCGCGACGCGTGGGACGACGCGATCGCGAAGGGCGACGAGACGAAGCGCCTCGCCTCGCAGGAGCTCGTGGTGACCGTGCCCGCGAGCTTCGACGAGGTCGCGCGCGAGCTCACGCTCGAGGCCGCGAGGAGAGCGGGGCTCTCCCAGATCCTCCTCGAGGAGCCGCAGGCCGCGCTCTACTCCTGGATCGCGGCGCACGAGACCGAGGCCGAGACGATCCTCTCTCCCGGCGAGCAGGTGCTCGTCGTGGACGTGGGAGGCGGCACGACGGACTTCTCTCTCGTCGCGATCGGCAAGGGAGAAGACGGCCTCACCTTCGAGCGGACGGCCGTGGGAGACCACCTGCTGCTCGGCGGCGACAACATGGACCTCGCGCTCGCCCGCCGCGTCGAGGAGAGGCTCTCGAAGAAGCAAGGCGTCGAGCGCCTCGACGCCGCTCGCTGGCACGCTCTCGCTTACGCGTGCCGCGCGGCGAAGGAGAAGCTGCTCTCCGACGAAGCCCCCGGCGCTCCCGCGCAAGGCGGGGGAGGGAGCTCGGTCAAGGTCGTCGTCCCGGGCCGAGGGAGCTCGGTGATCGGAGGCGCTCTCACGGAGGAGCTCTCGGAGAGCGAGGCCAAGGAGACCGTGCTCCAGGGGTTCTTCCCTCACGTCGAGAAGACGGAGCCGCCGCTCCGCCGCGCGAGGAGCGGCCTCCAGGAGTTCGGCCTCCCGTACGTCCAGGAGACGGCGATCACGCGCCACCTGCGAGCGTTCCTCGCGCGCCACGCGAGCGAGCCCGGCGCTCTCGCGCGCGTGGACTGGGTGCTCTGGAACGGCGGCGCCATGAAGCCCGCTCTCATGCGAGAGCGCGTGCTCGAGGCGCTCTCGCGCTGGGTCGATCGACGTCCGCGCGTCCTCGAGGCGGAGAGCCTCGACCTCGCCGTCTCCCGCGGAGCGGCTTACTACTCGCTCGTGCGGCGCGGGAAAGGCACTCGGATCAAGAGCGGCGCCGGCCGCGCTTATTACGTCGAGGTCGGGAACGTCAGGAAAGACGAGAGGTCCGCTCTCTGCCTCATCCCGCGCGGGCTCGAGCCGGGGCACGAGGTGAGCATCGCCGAGCGGCCGCTCGAGCTGCGCGCGAACACGCCGGCCGCGTTCCCGTTCTTCGGCTCGACCGTGCGCGAGGACCCGCCGGGCGAGCTCGTCCCGATCGACGAGGACATGGACGAGCTTCCTCCCGTGCACACCGTGATCCGCCTGAAGAAGCGCTCGTCCTCGCGGACGAGCATCCCGGTCTCGCTCTCCGCGAAGCTCACGGAGCTCGGGACGCTCGAGCTCTGGTGCCAGGCGCGCGACGGCCCGAGGCGCTGGAAGCTCGAGTTCGACGTGCGCGCCGCGTCTCTCCCCGGAGCTTCGGTCGCTCGAACGAAGGAGGCCGCGGCTCCCGAAGGCGCGCAGGCCGCGGAAGCTCCCGCCGCGAGCGCGCCCCTCGCCGAGGAAGGCGTCGCGGCGCTCGCGCTCGACCCGCACGAGGACGTGGGGCGCGTCCTCGCGCTCGACCCCGAGAGGGTCGCGCGCGGGTGCGGGCTCCTGCGAGAGGCATTCTCCGTCCCGGCGCGCGAGGCGCAGCGGCTCGAGAGGCTCGGCCGCGAGCTCGAGGCGATCCTCGAGCGACCGCGCGAGGCCTGGCCCGTGCCGGCGATCCGCGCGCTCTTCGATG
>JACQDU010000107.1 GCA_016200955.1 bacterium | reverse complement strand
TCGATGCCGCGCTCGCGCATGACCGAGACGGCCGCCTCCGCCGCGCCGCCGCCGCCCATGGCCGACGTGCCCGCCGAGCGGACGGACCAGCCGTGCTCCTCGAGGCTCCCGGGAGAGACGCCGAGCCTCGAGGCGAGCGTCGCTCGCATGATTCCCTCGGCCATGGGAGAGCGGCACGTGTTCCCCGTGCACACGAACAGCACCGCCCGAGCGAGCGCGCGCACGAGGACGTCGCGCGAGAGGAAGCCCTCTCTCAGGACCTCGAGGGCCCGGGAGCCGGCGGGGCCCGGCGCTCCTCGAGGCACGCGCACGACCGTGGAAGGCCTCCCGAGGAGAGCGGGGCCGCCGTCGTAGATCACGTCCACGCGATCGCCGAGGGCCTCGAGCGCGGCGGTCGCGGTCGTGGGCTCGTCGCCTCCGCTCACGTTCGCGCTCGTGCCGACGATCGGAACGCCCGCGCGCGCGACGACCTCTCGCGTGAAGACGAGCCCGGGGACGCGGAATCCGAGGGCCTCTCCGCCGCTCTCGGGCTCGAGCACGAGCGTGAGCGGGCCCGGCCAGAAGCGCTCCGCGAGGACGCGCGCGGTGCGCGGGAGCTTGCCCGTCGCCGCCTCGACGTCCTCCTTGCTGGCCGCGAGGCGCGCGAGGGGCTTCGAGGGAGGCCTCGCCTTCGTGGCCCGGACGCGCTCCGTGACTCGCGGATCGTCCGCCCTCGCGGCGAGGCCGTAGACCGTCTCCGTCGGGAGCACGACGAGCTTCCCCTCTCGCAGCGCGAGTGCGGCCGCCTCGATCTGTGCGGGATCGGGCCTTCGCGAGAGGACGGTCTCGACGCGGGGCATGGCTTCATCTCAACGGGGCCGGGAGAACAAGTCAACGGCCACGGCATCCCGATTGTCTTGACCCGGGCGCCCGCTCCCTGGGATCTTCTTCCGAGCTGGCGAGAGAGAGAGGAGCAGACGTGCGGCGCGTCGACAGGCTCTTCCGCGAATACGAGGCATTCCACAAGGACCCGCGGAACAAGGCGTGTCACTACTTCGGGATCACGCTCATCGTCTCGGCGATCCTCGGGCTCCTCGCGCTCGTCCAGCTCGCGGCGACGCCGGTGAGGATCGACCTCTCGATGCCCGTCGCCGCGGCGACCGTCCTCTTCTACCTGGCGCTCGACGTGCCGCTCGGGATCGGCGCCGCTCTCATCCTGGGAGCGTTCGCGTGGGCGGGGCGCTTCCTCCCGTGGCCGGCTTCGGTCTCGATGTTCGTCTTCGGGTGGATCCTCCAGTTCGTCGGGCACGCCTTCGAGGGAAAGAAGCCCGCGTTCTTCCGTAACGGCGTCCATTTGCTCGTGGGGCCGCTCTGGATCCTCTCCCACCTCTACGAGAAAACGGGCCTGAGAGCGAAAGCGGCGCCCGCGAGCCCCTGGGCCGCACCGATCGCGCTTCGCTCGCCGCCGCGCATTTGCTTTCATCGAGCCGTGCTCCGCACCGAAGACATGCTCCTCGCGCACCTCTTCCTGGAGAAGAACCCGCTCGCGCGAGCGGCCGTCAAGGAAGCGCTCGCGGCGGAGGACACGGCGTCCGACGGCACGAGGAGGACGCTCGCGCAGCGCCTCATCCGGGCGAAGCTCCTGAACGCCGCCGAGTTCGTCGGCTTCCAGCGAGCGATCGAGCGAGCGCGCCGGAAGTGCAAGGGCTGCCGGCGCGACTTCGTCGCCTTCCCCGGCGCGCGCACGAAGCGCCGCTGCGCGCGCTGCGGCGAATGGACCGACATCCGCACGAAGAGCAGCTCCACGGTCCCGGCGATCGCCATGGCGGAGACGCGCCCCCCGGCGCCATGCAAGATCGGGCCCTACGAGATCGAGGGCCTCATCGCGCGCGGAGGCATGGGCGTCGTCTACCGCGCCCTCGACACGCGCGCGAAGCGCGTCGTCGCGCTCAAGGTCCTCCGAGGAGACGCGACCGACGACATGTCGACGCGCTTCCGCCGCGAGGCGGAGGCCGTCGCTCGCCTGAATCACCCGTCGATCGTCCGGATCCACGACGCCGGCATCGACCAGGGCGAGCGCTACTTCACCATGGACCTCGTCGTGGGAAGCGACCTCCACTCGCTCGTCACGACGAACAAGCCCCCGCGCGACGACCTCGTGCGGAACGTCGCCGAGGTCGCGGAGGGCCTCCACCACGCACACGAGCGCGGGATCGTCCACCGCGACGTGAAGCCGCAGAACATCCTCGTCGACCGCGAGACGAAGAAGGCGAAGATCACCGACTTCGGCCTCGCGCGCGACCTCGGTCGCTCGGCGCTCACGCTCGACGGCGAGATCGTCGGGACGCCGCTCTTCATGGCGCCCGAGCAGATCTCCGCGCAGAACGACCCGATCGACCGGCGCACGGACGTCTACGCGCTCGGGGTCCTCCTCTACTGGGTGCTCGCCGAGGCCCTGCCCTTCGAGGCGAAGACGCTCATGGAGCTCCAGAAGAAGGTGAGGGAGGAGAGGCCCGATCCTCCGAGCACGCGGCGCGCGGACGTCCCGCCCGCGCTCGACCGCGTCTGCATGAAGGCGCTCGAGAAGCACCCGGACGACCGCTACGAGACCGCGGCCGCGTTCGCGCGCGACCTCCGAGCCTGGGCCGAGGGAGAGAGCGTCCGCGCTCGCTCGCCCAACCCGATCGTGCGAGCCGCTCGCGCGCTCGACCGGAGCGCGCTCCTCAGGCTCCAGGTGACGGCGGCGGTCGCGTTCCTCGCGCTCGCGCTGACGACGTGGCTCGTCTGGGACGCGATCCGCCGCGACCGCGATGCGAAGGAGGCGGCGCAGAAGCGCGAGTCGCTAGCGCTCGCGCGCGTGGACGCGTCGCTCGCTCGCGCGAGGACCGCGATCGGGACAGCGCAGGCGGCGAAGGCCGCGAACGACTCGGCGCTCGCGGTCGCCTCCTTCGGCGAGGCGCTCGACGTGCTCTCGGATGTCCCGCCCGCGCTCCCGGAGGTCGCGGCGGACGCGCGCTCCCGCATCGAGCGCGAGCTCGGGGGCGTGTCGGTCGCCGCGCGGAGGGGGCGCGCGGAGATCCGCGCGACCGGCGACGCGCGCGCCAGGACCGCGGCGCGCGACGAGCTCGAGGCGCTTCTCGCGCTGGACCCGAAGGACGTGGACCTCCTCCTGCTCCTCGGGAGGGTCGAGCTCGAGAGCGGGCGCCTCGCGCAGGCGCTCGAGAAGCTCGGGAGCGCGATCGAGCTCGACCCCTCGCGGCTCGATGCCTTCTTCCTGAGAGGAAAGGTCCACTTCCAGGGAGGACGAGCCAACTTCGCCGTGCTCGACCTGACGAAGGCCCTCGAGGAGCCGCCCGCTGGGAAGACGCGCCTCGTCTCGCGCGAGGCCGTCCTCGTGGCGCGAGCGCGCGCTCTCCTCGCCTTCGGGAAGCACGAGCCGGCGTCCGCGGACCTCGACGAGGCCGCGAGGATCGCGCCTCGCGATCCGTTCGTGCACGCCGCCCGCGCCGAGGTCGCGCGCTCGCTCGGAGCGCTCGAGCAGGCCATGCGCGAGATCGAGCTCGCGTGCACGCTCCTCCCCTCGCAAGGCGAGCTCAGGCGAGCGCGCGGCGAGCTCCGGGCCGCCCTCGGCGATCCCGAGCAGGCGCGAGAGGACCTGGACGCCGCTCTCGCGCTCGACCCGCAGGATCGCATCGCGGCCGCGGCGCGCGCCCGCCTCCGCGCGCTCGCTCTCGACGACGACGGCGCGCAGAGCGACCTCGCGATCGCGCTCGCTCCCGGGCCCGACGTTCCGGCCGAGATCCTGCGCTCCGCGTCTCTCGTGCAGGCGCGCCTCCTCCGCGAGAGAAAACGGGGAGAGGCCGCGCTCGAGGCATTGAAGACGCTCCTCCCCGAGGGAGCCCTTGCGCACGCGGCGCTCGTGCCCGTCATGCTCGAGCGCGCGGAGGTCCTCCTCGACCTCGGGCGTCTCCCGGCGGCGGAGGCGGAGGTCGCGGCCGCGCTGCGTGCCCGGCCCGCCTCCGTGCGCGGGCTCGAGGACCAGGCGCGGATCGCTCTCGCGAAGGGCGAGCCCAGGGCCGCCCTGGAGTCGCTCGAGAAAGCGCTGGCCATCGAGCCCGGGGAAGCGGTCGGGCTAGCTCTCCTCGCCCGGGCTCTCCGCGAGCTCGGCTCCCCCGACGCCGCGAAGACCGCCCAGGCCGCGGCGAGCGCCCAGAGAGAGCTCGTCGCCTCGGGCGCCCGCGGCTCCCTCGGCCCGGGCTCTCCCCAGGACGAGGCGCTCGAGCTCCACGAGGTCGGCCGCCACGCGCTCGCGCGAGGCACCGCCTCGCGGGACCCGGCCCAGATCGACCGCGCCGTGAATGCCTTCGAGAGGGCGTCCTTGCTCGCGCCCGAGCTCGCGCCGGTCAGGCTCGCTCTCGCGGAAGCGCTCTTCGCGCGAGGCGCTCGCGACGAGGCGCTCGGCGCGACCTTTGCCGCGGAGAAGGCGGGAGCGCCTCCTCTCCTCGAGAGGCACGCGCTCCGCGCGCGGATCTTCCTCGCCTCCGGCGACCTCGAGCGCGCGATCGAGGCCGCGGGAGCCGCGCTCGCCGCCTCGAGCGAGGAGGCGGTCACCCTCAAGGCCGCTCTCCACCTGGAGCGCGGGCAAGCTCTCCTCGAGTCGAGCAAGGCCCGGTTCGCGCTCGCGGACCTCGGGAAGGCGTGCGCGCTCGACCCGCTCGAGGTCGAGGCCTTCCGCGCCCGGGCGAAGGCACGCGAGCTCACGGGAGACGCGAAGGGCGCCGCGCTCGACCGCGAGCGCGTCTCTCTCCTCGAAGGCGGCTACCGGAAGAAAGCCGAGGCGATCGCCCGCGCCGCGTGGGAGGAGCGCGGCCACGGGGACCATGTCGCTGCCGGGCGTACGATCGAGGAAGCGTTCGACCTCGTCCCGCGCACCGACGCGCGCCTTCGCGGATGGATCCTCTACACCCGAGGCTTCATGCGCCTCCGCACGCTCGAGCTTCCCGAGGCGTTCTGCGACTTCGCGGCCATGGTCGAGGTGG